>JAATEZ010000421.1 GCA_015655485.1 Lactobacillales bacterium
GTATCCATTAAAAAATTTACGCATAATTTACCAACTAGAAATGGGAAGTGGTCGTTTTGTCCGTAAAGAAGAAAAAGAATAGCGGGTATATATTGTTGGAAAGCTGTGTGTCGTTAGTAATTATGGGCGGAGTTCTAATGATTTTTTTAAGCTTGATGGTTTTTTTCCAAAAGCAGGAAATGAAAGCCGATATCCATTTAGAAAGCTGTCTTTTGCTTTATGAAGTTAGCCAACGTTCAGCCGGGGAAACAAGTGTCTCTTTAAAGACTACAGTCAAAGGGAAAACTTTAGAGGCCATTCAAAATTCTCGGAGCACTCAAGTAACTGGTGGGGAGAAAAAATATGTTGTTGAATTGCAGTCTTTTACTCAATAAGCGGGTGCAAAAGGAAAATCAAGGATTTACACTGATTGAATGTTTAATCGCTCTTATGGTATTGAGCTCTATTTGTTTTTTATTTTTACCAATCATCAATATTACAAAAGAGTTAAATGAAGATTTAAATGATTCTGTTATTCAAGAATGGCATGTCTTTTTGGCTCAGCTTGATATTGAGACCAAGGGATATCAACTAACAGAAGTGAAGCCGGATCGTTTAATATTTGTTAATCCAGAAACACAAGAGATCATGAAAATCGGGACGTATGAGACGATGATTCGAAAACAGCTCAATGATGGGCATCAACCATTATTAATGCACGTAAAACAGGCTGTTTTCTCGCAAGCAGGTTCTTATGTAAAGTTGCAAGTGACTTTTTTGAATGATGAGCAGCACTGCGGCTATCTATATTATCCCGAGAAATAAATAGCGGTTTTATCGGCTAAAAATTGTAAGAAGTTCAAAGCGCAAAAACGACATTAAGGGATTTTAAAAAAGTAAAAAAAGGTAGGTGAACGGGAACTGGTTTGTCTTAGAAGTTGATACTTTTAATTTTAGCAAGTAAATATAGTTCGAAATCGATTTTTTAAAACAGATTGGAATTTTAATAATTTAACTCAATAGACAATGGAATACTGTTCTATGGATCATGAAAATAAATAAAAAAAATTCATTTCACACAGAGTATCAAGGAGGAATATTATTATCTGTTTTATTGTTGTTATCTTTATTTTCTTTTTTGTTTATCACAGCTCTAGAAGATTATCAGTCACAAAGTAAATTTTGTTATCAGACTCAACAGCTTTATATAGCAAAAACTATGGAAAATATGGCATGGACTCAAATTGAAAATAAACTCTTGACTGATCCAGGACTCTTGACTGATCCTGGTGAATTCGTATTTTCTACTGGGAATGTTCAATATACGATCACAAATGGAGATTTACGAATGATTTCAACGACTTTTTCAGGGGTTTTCAGTGTGAAAAATGTGGAAAATGTAAATGAAACAGCACAAAACAAAGAAAATCAAGATAATGAAAATGGAAAAACAGATCAATAAAATAATACAGTTTTAAATCAAAATCAAACAGATCACTCCAGTTGGACAAGATACTGTTTAACATAAAGTTGACTAAAGCAGAGAGATAGTTGGTCTCTGCTTCTCTGTTTTATTGATTGAGTTTTGAGCAGAAAATTTCTTCTCATTTCTAAAGAAACATCTTTTTTTACTGCTGTAAATTATAGAAATAAGCTTGTTTAGATTTTCATAGTGATTTTGATATTAAAAGATGAAAAGACTTGAATATTATTTGATTATTAGATAAAATAGTACAGTAATGCTGGTTATGTTTCAGTGGATCAGAAAGTGGTGTTAGTTTGTCTAAAGAACAAGTAGAAATGGGATATAAAAATTTATATGAGGCAGTTCATTTGTTGCAAAAAGCTATGGATGCTTCTTTTTTGGAAAGCTATATTGAAAACGGAGAAAATATTCTTGATAATTTTCAAGTTCGTGTTTTTAATCAGGTTCCCGACGATTTGACTACTCAAAAATTAGAAAAAAATTATGCTTCTTTGCAAGAACTGAACCTCTCAACTGAAGAAATCCAAAAAATCACGCAGTTAGTTTTGCTAAAAGGATCCATGGAAGATAAATTGCAAGCCAATCATCAACTTACTCCTGATTCTATTGGCTATTTATTTGTTTATTTGATCCAAGAATGTCTTTTAGAAAAAAAAATAACAGTACTTGATTTATCTGTTGGAATGGGCAATCTGCTTTTAACGGTATTAAGTAACTTAGCAAGCAGCGGCTATGATGTCAATGGAGTCGGAGTAGATAATGATGAAACTTTATTAGAGATCGCATCAATCAATAATAGATGGGCGAACAGACAGGATGTTTTCTTTTACCAGGATGCGATACAACCCCTTTTATTAGATCCTGTAGACGCAGCGATCGGTGATCTGCCGGTTGGTTATTACCCGAGAGATGAGAAAGTACAATCGTTCCAAACACGAAATTTTTCCAAAGGTGAGCATACTTACGCGCATCATCTTTTAATAGAACAAAGTATGAAATATGTCAAAGAATCAGGATGGGGCTTTTTTCTGGTACCAAGCCACCTGTTTGAGTCACCGCAAAAAGATTTTCTGTTGAATTGGCTGCAGAAAGAAGTCTATTTTCAAGGCTTTATTCATTTGCCTACAAACCTTTTCCTGACCGGTTCGGCACAAAAGAGTATTCTACTGCTTCAAAACAGAGGCGGCCATGCGCATCAAGCCCGTGAAGTATTACTAGCTGAATTGACCTCGTTGAAAGATCCTAAGGCTATTCAAAACTTTTTTAAGCAATTTAAACAATGGAAAATTGATAATATTCAAAAAATTGAAAAGTAAGGGGAACATCATGACAAAAACGATCGCAATCAATGCAGGAAGCTCAAGTTTAAAATGGCAGTTGTTTGAAATGCCGGAAGAAGAGGTAATCGCTCAAGGGATTGTCGAAAGAATCGGTTTAAAAGATTCTATTTTTACGATTAAATATGACTCAGGGAAAAAATATAATAAGGTTTTGGATATTCCTGATCATGAAAGTGCAGTAAATGATTTATTGGAGCAGCTCCTACGTCTAAACATTATTGCTTCTTATGATGAAATTACTGGTGCTGGACACAGAATCGTAGCAGGCGGAGAGTATTTTAAAGAATCTGCTCTGGTTGATGAAGAAGCATTGCGAAAAGTTGAAGAACTGGGCGATTTTGCTCCGTTGCATAATCCTGCAGAAGCAACAGTTATCAGAGTATTTCAAAAAGTTTTGCCAAAAACTACAAATGTTGTAGTATTTGATACTTCTTTCCATGCGACTATGCCAAAAAAGAATTATTTATATAGTATTCCTTTTGAATATTATGAAAAATATCGGGCACGTAAATATGGAGCTCATGGAACTAGTCATCGTTATGTATCCGAACGAGCAGCTGACATGCTGGGAAAACCTTTAGCTGAATTAAAATTAATCACTTGTCATCTTGGTAACGGAGCTTCGATTACGGCCGTTCAAGGCGGCAAATCGGTTGATACCTCCATGGGCTTTACACCGCTTGCCGGAGTGACTATGGGTACAAGATCTGGAGATATTGATGCTTCCCTTCTGCCGTATTTGATGAAAAAATTGAACTTGACAGATATTAAAGAGATGGTCGATATTTTAAATAAAAAATCTGGTTTGTTGGGTATTTCAGGCATTTCTAGCGATATGCGGGATTTATTAGATGTTGAAAGTACAAATGAAATGGCTGCTACAGCCATTGAGATTTTTGTAAATCGTATTCAAAAATACATTGCTGGTTATGTTGCTGTCATGAATGGTTGTGATGCTATTGTTTTCACAGCAGGTATTGGCGAAAATTCAGTGCCGATTCGTGAAAAAATCATTGAGGGGATAACTTGGTTTGGATGCAAAATTGATTCAGAAAAGAATAATGTTCATGGGCAAGAACGAATCATCTCGACAGATGATTCAACCATGAAAGTTTTATTGATTCCAACTAATGAAGAGTTGATGATTGCTAGAGATGTTGAACGCTTGAAGTAGTCCCTATTATTTAAAATGATCAAGAATAAGGGTTCCATTGAATGAGATCAATGAAATCACTTATTCTTTTTTTTATTAAAAAGAATAGTCGTGTGATAAGGATCATATTCATTGCTTTTTGTCAGAAGGATAAGCAGAAATTCTTCCAGTGTTGCGAGAATTGTTAGAAAAATCAATAATACTATCCATTTGAAATTAAATTGATCAAATAAGTTAAATACAGGTAAGGCAATGAACAAGGAAAATCCGCAGATTCTATTTGCAGCAGTTCGCATGATTCTGATTTGCTGAAATTTATAATAAGTAAGCAATAGATCCACTATTCGAAATAGCAAGATAAAGAGAATGGATAACAGGAGGAACATTTTGTGAGGCAATGAATTTTTTGTCAAGAAAATGCTTAAATTGACTATAATAAACAGAAAATCGCCCAAATTATCTAATTGAGCACCTAAGCTAGAAGTGATTTGCCATTTTCGGGCCAGGTGACCATCTAAAAAA
>JAATEZ010000053.1 GCA_015655485.1 Lactobacillales bacterium
AGATTCTTTATTCAATATTTTTAATACATGGCTCGGCAAAGCAGCTGATTTTAAATGGACCCAAATCGTCGCTGGGAAGCCGGCTTTTTTTCAACTTCTTCTTTTTATGTTTTGCCTTTTTCTAGGGACCTCATTGTGGGAAAATAAACGAATAAGAAAACGAAGCATGCTGCTGTTTTCAATGATCTTTTTCTCCCTTATTTTTGGTAAATATGCAGATCCTATGGGAATGTTGGCTTTTGTGGATGTTGGACAAGGAGACAGTATTTTTATTCAGGCTCCCTTTCACCAGGGAAATTATCTGATCGATACCGGTGGCACGCTGACTTTTCCGGTAGAAAGCTGGTGCAAGCGACAGCAGCAAGAGAGCATTGGTAAAAAGACTTTGATTCCTTTTCTAAAAAGTCGCGGAGTAAAGAAAATCAATGCGATCTTCATTACTCATGGGGATGAAGATCATATGGGCGAACTAGTAGAACTGAACAAAAATTTTAAAATCAATAAAGTTTATTTCCCGAAAGGGACAGAAAAAAAAGCAGCTTTTCAATCAGCTTTGATCAGGCTTCGCGCGCAAAATGTTGAGCTGCAGCCAATTTTAGCTGGTAGAAAATGGTCCTTTGCCGGTGCCGGATGGCAAAGTCTATATCCGTTTGTTGCAGGAAAAGGAGAAAATAATGATTCTTTAGTTCTTTTATCTCAAATTCAGGGAGAGCGTTTTTTATTTACCGGCGATTTGGAAAAAGCAGGTGAAGAAGTTCTATTAAAAAAATATCCGCGGCTTGAGGTCGATTGGTTAAAGGCAGGTCATCATGGCAGCCGCAGTTCAAGTTCGCAGGCATTTATCGGTCAGTTGCAGCCGAAGGGTTCAATTATTTCTTGTGGCTTAAATAATTCATTTGGTCATCCGCATAAGGAAGTACTTGATCGATTGAAAAAAAATCATGTTCATATTTACCGTACGGATAAAATGGGAATGATCTATTTTAAGTGGTCCTATTTCTCAAATAAATTGAGCGGACCATTATGGATCAAAAACAATGTGGCCGACTAGGAAAAATTGAAAGAACATGATAGGATAATGATATAGAAATAGAGAAAAGAGTGGTAGAACCAGATGGACCTACAGCAAGTTATAAAGGATATTCGTCAAAAAAAATGGGCACCGATCTATACACTGACCGGCACGGAAACGTTTTTGATCGATGAATTTAAAAACGAATGCAGAAAGCAGTTGTCTGATCAGACTGAACTTGACCAATTTGACTATATTACCTTTGATATGGAAGAAACTTCTGTAACTGAAGTTGTCGAAGAAGCGGAGACCCTACCCTTCTTTAGTGAGTATCGTTTTGTCCTTTTAGAACGGCCTTTTTTCCTGACTTCTGAAAAAAAAACCGGAATGCCAGAAAATAATTTTGAAGAGTTATTAGAGTATATCGATCAGCCTTCTCCGACTACGATCCTTGTCATTTTAGCCGCCTATGAAAAACTAGACGAACGCAAGAAGCTTGTAAAATCGCTGAAAAAAAAGAGTGTTGTTGTCAATGTTGGGCAAATGAAAGAAAAAGATGTCCGTAAATATATGTTGGAATATATCCTTAATGAAGGATACACGATTTCACCAGAGGCGTTTGAGTTACTGACTCATTTGACTGATCATAATTTGTCCAGAATGGTCATTGAGGTGAATAAATTGTTTTTATATGCGGTGGATACCAAAAAAATCACTAAATCTGCCGTGAATGATTTAGTTCCTAAATCATTGGAGCATAATATTTTTGATATGACTGCACATGTCATGCAGGGGGAAGTAGGTAAAGCAATGTCTTTATATCAGGATCTATTACTTCAAGGAGAAGAAACATTAAAAATCAATGCGATTTTAGTGGCTCAATTTCGTTTGCTGCTGCAAATAAAAATTTTAATGGGCGATGGTTATCAGGAACGGGATATTGCTGATGTCTTAAAGGTCCATCCTTATCGAGTCAAGATCGGTATACAACAAGCTAAAAAGCTTTCTCAAAATAAATTAGGTGAAAATTTCAATCAACTAGTCGAAAACGAATACAAGATGAAAACTGGTCGGATGGATAAGGAATTGTTATTTGAATTATTCCTTTTAATGGGGAAAGCAGCTTAGCAGAAATTCAAGGGAAGTTAAAAAGTAAAACAACGCTAACTAATGAAATAGATAGCGTTGTTTTGAAAAAAATTATTTTGCAATTTTTGCACTTAGTCGAGACTTGTCACGGCTTGCTTTGTTTTTATGGATAATTCCTTTTGAAGCAGCCATATCGATCGTTTTAACAGCTTCTTTATATAAAGCATCTACATTTTCAGCACCAGCTTCAGTAGCTTGTTCAAACTTTTTAATAGCTGTCCGCATTGAACTTATTTGAGCGGAGTTTTGAACATTTGCTTTTTCATTTGTACGTACGCGTTTTACAGCAGAATCAATATTTGGCATGAATTTCACCTCCGATAACTATTAGTATTACAATTGGGATATCCAAATGTAATTCAACATTATTCATTATACCTAAAGCTGCAGCGCTTTGCAAGAATTGCCTGTATTTTTTTTTAACTATTAAGCAGCTTTAATTATAAAAAGCAAATTTCAGTGAATAAATACTTTTTTCTTATAAATTGAGGCTGGTTTAATTTTTGAAATTTTTGGGAAAAGAAAAAATGTTTCATTTCTTCTCAACTAATGCTAGAATAGTAGCGATGAGTTTTTATAATGATAACAAAGTAATAAGTATCATTATGATCAGTACCATTATAAATCAGGAGCAGAGGAAAGGAAAAATAAAATGGTGAACCCACTTAAAAAAATAATCGAAAGCGATAAAAAAGAGTTAAAGAGGTTAAGTATAATCGCTGACAAAATAGAATCTTATGCTTCACAGATGGATTCCTTAAGTGATGCAGAATTGAGAGGAAAAATCGAGGAGTTTCGTTCCCGATATAAAAAAGGGGAAACTTTAGATCAGCTGCTTCCAGAGTGTTTTGCTGTAGTCAGGGAAGGGGCTAAAAGAGTCCTGGGCCTGTATCCCTATCATGTTCAATTAATGGGTGGGATCGTCCTACATGACGGCAATATCCCGGAAATGAAAACAGGTGAAGGAAAAACACTAACTGCAACTATGCCGGTCTATCTAAATGCCGTGACTGAAGAGGGTGTTCATGTCGTTACAGTCAATGAATATCTGGCTACCCGTGACGCCAGTGAAATGGGAGAATTGTATAACTTCTTAGGCCTTTCGGTTGGTCTGAATCTCAATTCTAAAAGCTCTGAAGAAAAAAGACTGGCTTATGCTTGTGATATAACTTATAGCACGAATAATGAATTAGGTTTTGATTATTTACGTGATAATATGGTGGTTTATCGTGAACAGATGGTGCAAAGACCGTTAAATTATGCGATTGTCGATGAAGTAGACTCGATTTTGATCGATGAAGCCAGAACGCCGCTGATCATTTCCGGACAAGCAGAAAAATCTACAGCTCTTTATACGCGGGCAGATAATTTTGTTAAACGCTTAGAAGAAGAGGAAGACTATAAAATCGATGTGCAGTCTAAGACGATTTCTCTTACGGAGGGAGGAATTTCAAAGGCAGAAGCCAACTTTAATTTAAAAAATTTATACGACATTGACAATACAGCTTTGACTCACCACTTGGACCAGGCATTGCGGGCCAACTATATCATGATTCGCGACATTGATTATGTTGTTCAGGAAGGTAAGGTATTGATCGTGGATCAGTTTACCGGCCGGATCATGGATGGACGCCGTTATTCAGATGGCTTGCATCAGGCTATTGAATCTAAAGAAGGCGTAGAGATAGAAGACGAGACGAAAACGATGGCCAATATTACCTTCCAGAACTATTTCCGGATGTACAAAAAACTGTCTGGAATGACCGGAACTGCTAAAACCGAAGAAGAAGAATTTCGCGAGATTTATAATATGGAAGTTATTCAAATTCCCACAAATGAACCAATTATCAGGGATGATCGGGCGGATCTATTATACCCTAATTTGACAAGCAAGTTTAAAGCAGTGGTCAAAGACATAAAAGAACGTCACCGCAAGGGGCAGCCTATTCTGGTTGGTACTGTGGCTGTAGAAACTTCAGAGCTGCTGTCCAATATGCTGACTAAAGAAAAAGTTCCTCATGAGGTTTTAAATGCAAAGAACCACTTTAAAGAAGCAGAGATCATTATGAATGCCGGCCAAAAGGGTGCGGTCACGATCGCTACCAATATGGCAGGACGTGGAACGGATATTAAACTGGGCTTAGGAGTCATAGAAGTTGGCGGTTTAGCAGTTATTGGTACTGAAAGACATGAGTCGCGACGGATCGATAATCAGCTGCGCGGCCGGTCAGGGCGCCAGGGAGATCCCGGTGTTTCTCAATTTTATTTGTCTCTTGAAGATGATTTGATGCGACGGTTTGGATCAGAACGGATCAAACAATTTTTAGATCGAATGAAAATTGAAGATGAAGATGCAGTGATCCAAAGCAAAATGTTGACGAGACAGGTTGAATCGGCTCAAAAAAGGGTCGAGGGAAACAACTATGATACTCGTAAAAATATCTTGCAGTATGATGATGTGATGCGGGAACAGCGTGAAGTGATCTATGCTCAGCGTCAGCAGGTGATCATGGAAACTAAAGATTTAAAAGAAGTGCTGATGGGAATGGTTCAGCGGACGATCGAGCGGACTGTTGACAGCCATACTCAAGGAGAAAAGAAGGAATGGAATCTTGACGGGATCTTGGATTTTGCGATCGCTTGTTTAGTAAATGAGAATGGCCTCCATCTTGAGGAACTTCAAGAAAAGACCGCGGATGAGATAAAGAAAGATCTGTTAGAAAAAGCAAAAAATATTTATGAAGTGAAAGTTGGACAATTAAATGGACCTGAGCAGATGCTGGAATTTCAAAAAGTTGTGATCCTGCGGGTCGTAGACTCTAAGTGGACAGATCATATTGATACGATGGATCAATTACGACAATCCATTGGGCTGCGGGCTTATGGACAAAATAATCCTCTTGTGGAATATCAGACTGAAGGATTTCAAATGTTCAACGATATGGTCGGAGCCATCGAATATGAAGTCACTCGATTATTTATGAAAGCTGAGATCAGACAAAATGTTCAACGTGAACAGGTAGTGCAGGGCAATGCTGTTCATCCTTCTGAAAAAGAAGGAAAAGTTACGGCAGATACTAAACGCAAACCTATCCATGTAGAAAAAATAGGCCGAAATGATCCGTGTCCTTGCGGTAGTGGTAAAAAGTATAAAAATTGTCATGGCCGCGGTTTGTAGATCGAGTTAAGAGGAAGGAAGCGGCTGACTCATTAATCACCTTAAATGAATGAGTCAGCCCTAAATACGAATAAGCGTTGGGTCAAAAGCAACTTTTTCAGGAATAATCCGAATTATCCAGAAAATATGAAAAGGTATTTTTGGATATTCTCATTTTTTTCTTGAAGCTGAACACTTTTGACCCAACCTATTTCATATTCAAAGGATCAATAAAGCACAATTTCAAAAAATGAAAGAAGGAATTATACTATGGAACTTGGAGAAATTCGCGGGTATTTAGATGAAATGAAAGAAAATATCACTGGCTTCAGGAGGTCTCTTTGACTTAGGAAAATTAGAAGAGGATATCGCTGAGGCTGACGAAAAAATGGCGGAACCGACATTTTGGGAAGATACAGGATCGGCTCAAAAAATAATCAATGAAACGAAT
>JAATEZ010000380.1 GCA_015655485.1 Lactobacillales bacterium
ATCGAAAGATCATGAGTGATACTGATTTCGTCAAGGTCCAATTCATTTTGCAATCGATTTAACAATTCTGTCTCTGTATCAGCAGTCAATTGTCTTTCCCTTAAAACGATCGTGATATCGTCTATTCCGGAAGGTGTATGCTCGTAAGACAAACACATTTGTTCTAAAATAGATAAAACCTTGCGGCCAAAACCGATTTCTCGGTTCATCAAAAACTTGCTGATATGGATACTCACAAAACCCGAATCACTGGCGATCCCTATGACACTGCTATCATGATAAGTTCTTTTTTTAGTGATCAATGTCCCTTGGGCTTCAGGGTTGTTCGTATTTTTGATGCGGACGGGAATACCGGCCCTAAAAGCCGGAACCAACGCTTCGTCATGAAAAACAGAAAACCCGGCATAAGCCAGTTCGCGCATTTCTCGATAAGTCAATTGTTTGATTTCTTTAGGATTTTTTACAATACCCGGATGAGCGCTGTAAATGGCATCGACATCAGTGAAATTCTCATATAAATCGGCCTTGATGCCTGCCGCAATGATCGCCCCGGTGATATCGGAACCGCCTCTGGAAAAGGTGCAGATTTCACTATTTTCAGTATAGCCAAAAAATCCCGGAATGACGGCAATTTTGTCAAGATCACGTAACGAATAAATTTTTTCATAGGAAGAAGGCAAGATACGAGCGTTCCCGGGTTCGTTCGAAACGAGGATGCCGGCTTCTTTCGGGCTTATATACTTTGCTGCAAGCCCCTTATGATTAAAAAAAGCCGCGACCAGATGAGCATTGTTATTCTCGCCGCTGGCTTTAAAAGCGTCCATCACATGATCCGGATCCGCTTTACTCATGGTAGCCAGCTGATCGATATTTTTTTGGATCTTTACAAAAACGGAATGATCCAAGTTCAATTCTTCAATGATGCTCAAGTAGCGGGCACCAATTTTTTTTTGGAGAAAAGTGACGTCTTGACCGGTCAGGTAGGAACCGGCATAGTCAATCAATAGGTCTGTCACTTTTTCGTCTGCCGGTTTTCGCTTTCCCGGAGCAGAAACAATGACAAATTTTCGTTCTGGATCATTTTTGACAATATTATAAACTTTTTCCAATTGAGTCGCTGAAGCTAAAGAACTTCCGCCAAACTTAATGACCTTCACTTTTTTCACTCCAATTTTCATACTGATTTTCATTTATATGTTATTGACTAGAATACAAAAAATGTTAAATAAAATCAATAGTTATCGCTAAATTTATTGAAAATTCAGGCGGAAATTTCCTGTGTCGGGATTTGCAATGGTCAACTGTTTAACAAAAAAATAAGAATTTTATTTTTTTGTTTTTTTCTAGTGATAGATAGTTTCGACTGTGTTATAATTTGCAGTAGATGCCTAGAATGTTCATGGAGTTTTTAAAAAACTTACATTCAGCCCACGAAGCAGCAAAAATTATTTTCTGAAATTCAGATTTCTTTTTTGAATGAATAAAATAAAATCGTTTTGTTATTTAAGTCATCGTGGTGAAATTTAAAAATATACTTTGAGAAAATAAACGGGGGAACCAGCATGAAAAGTTCAAGCCTAGTATGGCTATTTGTCGTAATCATTATTGTAGCAGCGATTTTATATTTGATTGGAGTACTCATCAAAAGGAAAAATAACGACCGGCTGGATGAGTTGGAAGATAGAAAGATCGCCTTGTTTGATTTACCCGTTATTGAAGAAGTAGACGAAGTTAAGAAAATGCATCTTGTAGGACAAAGTCAGAATACTTTTCGAGAATGGAACCAGCGTTGGACGGATATCTCAACCGTTTCTTTTGCAGAACTGGAGAGCCGTATTTTTGATGTAGAAAATTTGAATGAAACTTTTCGGTTTTTCAAAGTGAAAGCGGCAATCGAAAGCGCTTATGAAACCATGGATGAGATGGAAAAGGAAGTCGAATCTATTCGCAGCGGCTTAAGAGAGCTTAGTGAGAGTGAAGAACGCAATTCTCAAGAAGTTCAAAAAGCCTTGGATGTCTATGAAGAAATTGCAAAAGAGCTTAAAGAAGATTCAGCTTCTTTTGGACCAGCACTTAAGGAATTGCAAAAACAAGTAAAGAGTATCGAAACGGAATTCACGCAATTTGTTTCATTAAATACATCAGGAGATCCCATCGAAGCTAGAGATGTGCTTGAAGAAGCTGAGCGGCGGACCTATGAAATCGAAGGCATCATGAAGCGGATCCCGCCGGCTTTTAAAGAGCTGAACAAGACGTTTCCTGATCAGGTCAAAGATTTGACCGACGGACACAAAAAAATGGTGGACGATTCCTATCGATTTACTAACAATAATATTGAAGAAGAGATCAAAGCAATCGATGGTCGGATCAAGTCAGCTCTTATGGATTTGGAAAAATGTGAATTGGATCCTGTTGAGGCCAGCATCAAAGAAATTTCCGATTCGATCGATGAGCTGTATAATGTGATGGAGCGGGAAGTCAGTTCACGCAATTATGTAATGACGAATCAGGAAACTTTAGATGAATATATCAAACATGCCATGAAAAATAATCGACAGCTGTCGATCGAGCTGGATCATACGTCTCAGAGCTATGCTTTAAATCATAATGAATTAGGCAGATCTCGCGGGTTTCAGGCTCAATTGGATGACATTTCTAAAAGGAATGAAGAAATGGAACCCAAAGTCAAAGAGCGTGATGTCGTATTTTCAGATGTAGAAGATTTCTATAAAGATACCTTCCAAATCCTTGAAGAAATTGAGAGCCAGCAAGTGGAGATCGATAAAAATTTGCAAGAGTTGCGTCAAGGTGAAAAAGATGCTCAGAATAAAATCGATGATTTTGAGTTTAAGCTCCGCAATATGAAGAGATATGTTGAAAAGCAGCGGCTGCCCGGTTTGCCGGCTGAATATTTGGAATTTTTCTTTGTTGCAACTGAGAGGATCGAAGAGTTAAGCAAAGAATTAAATAAGATTCGTATCGATATTGATGCAATCAACGAACTTGTCCGTCTTTGCCAGGAGGATATCAAATTATTAGAGCAAAAAACGAATGAACTTGTCGATAGTGCGGCATTGACAGAACAGATGATGCAATATGCGAATCGCTATCGTCATACTCATCCTCTAGTCAGAGATGCGATCGAGCAGAGTTTAAGTTTATTCAATAAAAATTATCGGTATCAGGATGCATTAGATGAAATTGGTACCGCGTTAGAAAAAGTTGAACCGGGAGCTTTTAAGCGCATCGAGTCTTTCTACTTTAAAAATAGAGAAATCAATAAAATTATGTAAATCAAACTAAAAATAGCAAAAAAAAAAACAGTGAAAACCGGAATTGATGGTTTTCACTTTTTTTTGAAAATCTTATTAAATTCTCATAAAGACAAATATTCAGCATCTTTAAGCATTGGTTTTTCACATCTTCTTTTCTGCTTTTTGGCTATCCTGATCATTCGTTATAGTGAGTTGATGAGATTTCTTGAGTACTATGGGTATCGGCCTGAGCAGGTTCATTTATAGAAAATCATAAATGATATTTCAATTTTTGAGTTTGGCGAAGTCAAAGATCAACAGTCAGATCAGTTGACCTTGAACAAATGTTTCATTAGAAATAAACAAAAAATGAAACACGGATTGATCAGGGTATGCGGATCCCGGCAACGATTGATAAAGAAAATTTGACGAAAAAGCTTGCAGAAGTTTCAAAAAAATATGATTCAAACTACGTTAAAATCGGATCATCAAGCTCCATTATATATTCCACTAGACAGCCATTTAACCAAAAGTATCTCAGGCGTCTATTGCAATCTATTAAATAATACGGATAAGCCAATCGTATCTGGAAAGGCAATACTTGCTGGAGCGATGAATAATTGTGTGGGTTTTGGTGCTATATTCCCAGAGACTGTTCCATTAGAATATCAGCCAAATGAAAAATGGGAGCGGACTTGCATATAGCGGATCAGGGGAATTTATGCAGAAGCTTTTTTTTCGACTCTGTTCAGAAGCATCAAGAAAAAGCGATCCTTTAGATTCCAATGATCAGCAAAAAAAAGCTTAGAAGACAGGCCCTTTAAGTATTTTAATTGAAGGGTTCTGCCCTAATTAGGAATAAATAGCGAAGCAAGAAGCAGCTTCTCCGAGAATAAATTGGAATTATCCTAAAGTGTATACAGCTATTAACGAATAACTCTAGCTTATTCTTGGAGTGGATTATTTTGGCTCAACCTTTTTTTCAGAAGCCGATCCGTGTTATTCAATTTTTTCAAAGTAAGTTCAGTTGCTCTTAAATTAAAGAAAGGATATAATAAGAAAGAATTTTTCTGTTAAAAAATAATTTAATTGGTATGAATAAGAGGATAAAGGGGTAAATGAATGATTTATTTTGATAATAGTGCTACAACGGCTATCTCTCCAAGTGCTTTAGATACTTACATAAAAACGAGCCAGCGTATATTTGGCAATCCCTCAAGTTTGCATGAGCTGGGAGAGCAGGCTGACCGGTTGCTTCAACAATCTAGAAAGCAGATCGCCAGTTTACTGGATGTTAAAGCAAATGAAATATTTTTTACCAGCGGTGGAACTGAGGGCGATAATTGGGTGATCAAGGGAACTGCTTTTGAAAAGAAAACGTTTGGAAAACATATTTTGATTTCGGCGATCGAGCATCCGGCTGTTTCAGAATCCTGCCTGCAGCTGTCAAAGCTGGGATTTGAAGTGGAATATATTCCTGTAGATGAATCTGGATTTGTGCGAGTGGGTCAATTAGAGCAGCAAATACGTCCGGATACCATTTTAGTTTCTGTCATGGCCGTCAACAACGAGATTGGAAGTATCCAGCCAATAGCAGCTATTAGTCAGCTTCTAAGAAAGTATCCTACGATCCATTTCCATGTGGATGCGGTTCAGGCTATTGGGAAAATCCCGCGAAAAGAATGGTTGACGTCACGAGTCGATTTTGCTACTTTTTCGGCGCATAAATTTCATGGTCCAAAAGGGATCGGTTTTATTTATTGGAAAGAGGGCAGAAAATTAGCTTCGCTGATCAGCGGCGGGGGACAGGAGAGCGGTCAAAGAAGTGGCACTGAAAATGTTCCAGGAATAGTAGCTATGGCTAAAGCTGCTAGGTTATTATTAGAGGATGAAGAAAAAAAACAATTAAAAGAAGCGGCTATTCGAGCTTATTTAGCAGATTCCTTACAAAAATTTGATAAAGTGGTTCTTTTTTCATCCGAAACTAAAAATTATGCTCCGCATATTCTTCTATTTGCGCTTCGTGGAGTCCGCGGGGAAGTTTTAGTCCATTCCTTCGAAGCTAAAGAAATCATTATTTCTACTACAAGTGCCTGTTCTAGTAAAAAAAAGGGCAGCAGCAGCACGTTGCGTGCTATGGGCGTTTCGGAAAACTTAGCGACTTCTGCTGTCCGGATCAGTCTGGATGAAACAAGCACGATGTCAGACGCAGAACAATTTATGTTTGTTTTTAAGCAGCTTTATCGCAAATTCTTAGTAATCAACGGGTAATGATCATCTCTATTTTAGGAAGGACGAAAAGGAGTCAGTATGGAATATTCAGAAATCATGGTAAGATATGGGGAACTTTCTACGAAAGGAAAAAATCGGCGTATCTTTATTAATCAGCTAGCTAAAAATGTTCGACACAGTCTGCACGATTTTCCTGAAGTAAAGATTCATGCAGATCGAGATCGGATGCACCTGATATTGAACGGTGTGGAGTACAAGGATATCAAAGCAAGACTTTTACCGATTTTTGGGATCCAAAATTTTTCTCCGGCACTTCAAATTGAAAAGGACTTAAGCAGCCTAAAAAAAGCCGTTCAAGAGCAGATGAGAGAAATATATCAAGAGGGTCAAACCTTTAAAATAAATACCCGCCGCAGTGATCATAAATATGCGTACGATACAAACCAGCTGAATCAAATTCTTGGGGACGCCGTTTTAGAGTGTTTGCCGACGATCAAAGTTCAGATGAAAAACCCTGATATCAAGGTTCTCGTTGAGATCAGGCAGGAAAGTGCCTACATCTCATGCGAGACGATAAACGGGGCCGGCGGGCTGCCGGTAGGTTCGAGCGGTAAAGGAATGCTGATGCTTTCAGGCGGGATCGATTCACCTGTAGCGGGATATCTTTCCATGAAACGGGGAGTGGAGATTGAAGCAGTTCATTTTGCCAGTCCGCCGTATACGAGTGAAAAAGCCTTATTAAAAGCAATGGATCTAACAGTCAAGCTCACACCCTATGTAGGAAAGATCCAGTTTATTGAGGTTCCTTTTACAGAGATCCAGGAAGAAATCAAGCAAAAGGTCCCTTCAGGTTATTTAATGACGGTCACTAGAAGAATGATGATGCGAATCACAGACATTTTAAGAAAGCAAAGAAGAGGACTGGCTATTATCAATGGCGAATCACTGGGACAAGTGGCTTCACAAACCTTACCCAGTATGGTAGCCATCAATGATGTAACTGTGACACCAGTCATTCGTCCGGTCGTTTCCATGGATAAGCTGGAGATCATAGATATCGCGAATGCGATCGATACCTTTAATCTATCGATTCAGCCCTATGAAGATTGCTGTACGATCTTTGCTCCGCCGCAGCCAAAAACAAAACCTAAACTAGAGAAGGTCCGTGAATATGAAAAATATTTGCAAGTGGACGAATTGATCGTTAGAGCAGTAGCAGGAATCAAAATCACTGAAATCAAGACCGGTCAAAGCTATTTAAATTCAGCCGTCGCAGAATTTGAAGATTTTTTGTAATTAAAAAGTGTGGTCAGAGACGAAAATCTCTAATCCGCTTTTTTTATTCATCTGCAAAGAACAATCTATGAAAAAAATCGCAGTTAAAAATAGATAAGTCAAAATATTTTGTTATAAAAAATCTATTGGCAGCTGGCAAGAAAAATGTCAGAAAGTTCACAAAGTCATTGAAAAGATAAAACAGGAGTGATAAACTTATATGTGAAAGTTACTACAAGAAGGGAGTCAAAAAGATGACAGAGCAGCAAGTAGAGAACAAACCGATTCCTAAAGCTACAGCTAAAAGACTGCCATTATATTTTCGCTATCTCAATATGTTGAATGATGCGGGCGTAAAAAGAATCAAATCTAAAGAATTCAGCCAGTTGATACAAGTTCCTTCCGCAACGA
>JAATEZ010000162.1 GCA_015655485.1 Lactobacillales bacterium
AGTATGGCGGACTTCCGGATGAAATTGGACGCCGTAAAGTTTTTTGGCTTCATTTTCCATTGAGGCGATTGGGCAGTCATGACTTGTTGCTGTGATCTGAAAACCGGCCGGGACTTTGGTCACTAAGTCGCCATGACTCATCCAGACGGTTTGCCGGTCAGGCAGATTATTAAATAGTGCGGCATCTTTTTTGCTGATTTTAATGTCAGCTTTGCCGTATTCTTTATTATGGGCTTGTTCGACTTTTCCACCAAGAGAAGCTGTCATCAGCTGCATTCCGTAGCAGATACCCAAAATCGGAATGCCTAGATTAAAAATTTCCGGATCGACTTTGAAGGCTTTTTCGTCATACACACTGTTAGGTCCGCCTGAAAAAATAATTCCTTTGGGGGCCATTTTTTTGATTTCATCCAACGAGGTGCGATGGCTGAGCAGCTCTGAGAAAACGCCAAATTCACGGATCCGGCGGGTGATCAATTGATTATACTGACTTCCAAAATCTAAAACAATGATTTTTTCCAATGTCGTCTGACTGGCAACTATTGTCACTTTTTTTCACCTATTCCTTTTTAGTAGTTTATGTATATTGATACTTGATTTAGGTAAAAAAATTCAAGTATCTAATATTTTCGCAGGTAGATTTGGTCAATGATATGGTGATTCGTTTTATGGAGGATGACATCGGCGCGATTGCGGGTCGGCAGGATATATTCTTCCAAGTTTTTCTGATTGACATTTTGCCAGACATCTTCCGCCATTTTAAAGGCATCTTCGCGATTTCCGCGGGCATAAGGATAATAAAAATTATCTGGATCTTGAAAAGCGGTGTCCAGCAAGGCGCCAAATCGCTCTAAATACCATTTTTCAATGAGTTTAGGATCGGCATCAACATAAACTGAAAAATCAAAGAAATCACTCACATAAATCTGCTGGTTTTGAGGCAGCTGCAGAACATTGATCCCTTCAACGATCAAAATATCAGGTTGATCGATCGTTTCGAATTCACCTTCTACAATGTCGTAAAAGCTGTGGGAGTATACGGGAGCTATGACTTTTTCTTTGCCATTTTTTACTTCATTTAAAAAGTTGACGAGATGCTCCATGTCATAACTTTCAGGAAAGCCTTTGCGATCCAGCAAACCTTTTTCTTCAAGGATTTTATTCGGGTATAAAAAGCCGTCTGTGGTGATCAACTTGACTGTTCTGCGTTTAAAAATGCGGTCCAGCATCATTTGCAGCAAACGAGCTGTGGTACTTTTCCCAACGGCAACACTTCCGGCAACGCCAATGATAAAAGGCGGCACATTTGAGTAAGTACGCAGAAAAAGTCCATTGCTGACCTGCAGGGATTCATATTCTTTCATATAGACATGAATCAGATGTGTCAAAGGAATATAAATATCCTGAACATCCTGTAAAGAGATCCGATCATTAAAGCCCTTCACCTGTTCCAGTTCTTCCTCAGATAAAGGTAAAACGCCATTACGATAAAAATCTTGCCATTCTTTACGTGAAAGAGCATAATAATTCATTGCTTGTTTCATTTTTTGTGAAACCCTCCATCCAACAAATTCCCTTTAGATACTTCGTTATTTTAACATATTTCCGGACATTCTAATATAGATTGACTGGAAAAGTTCATTTTATCTGCTTTCTGTTTCCATCCAAGGCGGATCAAAGGAAACAGATTCTGCAAATTTTTCATTAAAGGCCAATTCTTTAAGTCGATGTTTTCTTCGGTCTTCATAACCGGAGCAAACAAATATTTCTTCTTCTGTCTGTGGTTTGACGAGAGGTACGATAAATTCGGTTTCTTCGTTCATATGGGTGGGAACAGCGACAAAGGTCATGAAGCAGGTAGCGGCCAAATAGCGTTCGCCAGTTGCCAAAACTTCCCCCATGACTTTAGCAAAGACTTCCATCGACTTACTGCCTACACCAGAGATAAAAGTCTCTACACAGACAGAGTGATTTTCATAGATCGGGTGCAGAAAATCAAGCTTGTCAGTAGAAGCCGTCACGGCTCCGCGCCGGCAATGTCTGGAAACAGAGATCGAGGCAGTGTCATCGATAATGGCCATCAGTTTTCCGCCAAAAAGGGTGCCGAATATATTTAAGTCCATCGGAAAAACACGATGAGTTTGGATAACTAAAGATTCATGGCAAAATTTTGTTGCTCTCTCCATTGCTTCCATGTACAAAACTCCTTTAGTTCATGCTATGATTATTACAGGAAATATACATTGTATTATAGCATAAAATATCTAATAGAGTTAGGAGACTACTTTATGAAAAAAATAATTCTTTTTGGGGATAGTATTACCGCAGGATATAAAAATGGAGAGATCACAGGAGCTTTGACAGAGCGTATCCAACAGGAGCTGCCAGAGTTTAACGTGATAAACGCAGGGATTCCTGGTGAAACGACGATAGAGGGTTTAAAACGGATGGAACGGCATGTCATCGCCCACCGGCCGACTTATGTTACGATTTTTTTTGGAGCCAATGATGTCGCGGGTCAACATTTAGTTCCAATAAGTCTATATAAAAGCAACTTAGAAAAGATGCTGCATCAAATCGGTCCTGAGAAGTGTCTGTTACTGACACCGCCTTATATTGCCCCGTTGCTTCATGCGGAAGACCGGCCATTGACCAGAGTCCAGGATTATGCTGAAGCAGTATTAGCTTTGGGGAAAGAGCTGCAGGCCGATACCGTTCCATTGCTGGCTGAAATGCTGGCTCTTAAAGAACCAGACAAGCTGTTGCAAGTAGATGGGCTGCATTTTTCAAAAGCAGGCTATCAATTTTTAAGTCAAGCTATGGTGAATGGCTTAAATCAAAAAATAGCGGCAGCAAAAAAACTTTGAGTACCGTTAATAATAGAGGAGGATCAACGAACAATGACAGAACATTATTACACCAACCAGCCGGACAGTATGCATCATCGTGAAGAGTGGTCGTTTGAATTAGTTGGGAAGTCTTTTGCTTTTATGACTGATGCGGGCGTTTTTTCAAAAAGAGGAGTGGACTTTGGTTCCAGAGTATTGATCGACCATTTTGATGCAGAGGACTTGCCCGCCGGAGCTTTGCTGGATGTCGGGTGCGGGTATGGGCCGATTGGTTTGGCATTAGCCTATAAAATGGATCGTTTTGTCGAGATGATCGATGTCAATCAACGAGCACTTGATCTGGCTCAAGAAAACGCCCAACACAATCATTTAGCGGATAAAGTAGCCATTTACAGCTCTGACATTTATCAGAATGTCCGGCAGGAAAAATACAGCGGTATTGTGAGCAATCCGCCGATTCGGGCGGGAAAGAAGGTCGTTCATCAAATTTTAGCTGAGGCCTATCCGTTGTTGGCAGAAAATGGCGTGCTGACTGTAGTGATCCAGAAGAAGCAGGGAGCGCCAAGTGCTGAAAAAAAGATGATGGCTGTTTTTGGTAATGTGGAGATTTTGGCGCGGGAAAAAGGCTATTATGTTTTACAAAGCCGCAAAAACACAGCTTGATCGGCCTCAAATAGGAA
>JAATEZ010000383.1 GCA_015655485.1 Lactobacillales bacterium
AAAGTATTCAGAAAAGTTTGACGATTTTGCCCCGGAACAGTTGAAAGTTTCACAAGACGAGATCCTTGCTGCCTATAACAGCGTGGAGCCGGAAGTGATCGCCGCTTTAAATGGCGCCAAGGAAAATATTATTTCTTATCATGAGCGCCAAAAACAGGAAGCTTTCATAGATTGTGAAAAAGAAGGAGTGATCAGAGGCCAGCTGGTTTTACCATTAGAAAGAGTCGGTGTGTATGTTCCGGGGGGAACGGCTGCTTATCCATCCTCGGTTTTAATGAATGTCCTGCCCGCAAAAATCGCTGGGGTCGGCCAGATCATCATGGTGACCCCGCCTAGTAAGAATGGGATCCCGGCCGTGATTTTAGCGGCTGCCAAAATCGCCGGTGTCGACGAGATCTATCAAGTCGGCGGAGCACAGGCGATCGGCGCATTAGCCTATGGGACCGCGACGATTCCAAAGGTAGATAAAATCGTAGGACCGGGAAATGTTTATGTGGCAACAGCAAAAAAACAAGTCTATGGACAAGTAGATATTGATATGATCGCCGGTCCTTCTGAAATTGGGGTGATCGCTGATAAGAGTGCTGATCCGGCTTTCGTCGCAGCAGATCTTTTATCGCAGGCAGAGCACGATGTATTGGCCAGAGCTATTCTGGTCACTGATTCAGAAAAATTAGGGCAGGAAGTGGCTTCTGAAATCGAAAAACAAGTGCAAAGCTTGCCTCGAAAAGATATTGCGGCGCAATCGATCAAAAATTTTGGCCGGATCCTTTTAGCTAAAAATACAAATGAGATGTTTGATCTGATGAATGCGGTAGCTCCGGAGCACTTAGAGATCCAATTAGCAGACCCGATGAGTTTCTTGCATCAAGTGAAAAACGCAGGTTCGGTTTTTCTGGGCGCCTATGCTTCTGAGCCAGTCGGTGATTATTTCGCCGGGACCAACCATGTTTTGCCAACGAGCGGGACGGCCCGCTTCTATTCGCCCTTAGGCTGGTATGATTTCGTCAAGCATACACAATTTACGTATTATACCAAAGCAGCTTTGGCTAAGGAAAAAGAAGCAATCACGATCCTGGCACGCAAAGAGGGCTTGGAGGCTCATGCCAGAGCCATCGAGATCCGTTTTAAGGAGGAAAATTGAATGAGACAGGCACAGCAGACCAGAACAACCGCAGAAACGAAAATCGAATTGAGTTTAAATTTGGATGAGCAGGAACCGGTGAATATTCATACCGGCGTGGGATTTTTTGATCATATGTTAACTCTGTTAGCCCGCCATGGCCGCTTTTCTTTAGAAGTAAATGCAGCCGGGGATCTGGATGTGGACAGCCATCACACGGTAGAAGATGTCGGCATCGTTTTAGGTCAATGTCTCAAGACTGCTTTAGGAAATAAGCAAGGGATCAACCGGTATGGAACGAGCTTTGTGCCGATGGATGAATCCTTGGGAATGGTGTCTTTGGATTTGAGCGGCCGCTCTTATCTTGTATTTGATGCTGTTTTTGAAAATCCTAAACTTGGTGTTTTTGATACGGAGCTTGCGGAAGAGTTTTTTCAGGCGTTAGCGTTCAATACTCAAATGAATCTCCATTTAAAAATACTTTACGGGAAAAATACCCATCATAAAATCGAAGCTTTGTTCAAGGCATGCGGCAGAGCGCTGCGGGAAGCCGTAACGATCAACCCGGAAATCAAAGGAATCAATTCCACGAAAGGAATGTTGAAGATGATCGTTATCATTGATTACGACACAGGCAACACGAGAAATGTACAAAAGGCACTGGCCTATATTGGTTTGGAAAGCCAAATATCGGCTGATCCAGAAGTGATAAACCAGGCGCAAGGATTGATTTTACCAGGAGTCGGTGCTTTTCCATTAGCCATGGCCGAATTAAAAAAGCGTCATTTGGTTGAGGTGCTGCAAGCTGAGGCGGCTGCTGGAAAACCGCTGCTGGGTGTCTGTCTGGGGATGCAGTTATTACTTGAAGGCAGTATGGAATACGGCTATACTGAGGGCTTAGGACTTATTCCCGGGATTTGTGAAAAGCTGCCGGAAGATGAAGCTTTCCCGGTTCCTCACATGGGATGGAATGAGCTGATCGTAACGAGCAAAAATCCTTTACTGGATCAGAGTCACGGCAAATATGTTTATTTTGTTCATTCGTATTACGCCTCGTGCGAACCGGAATATATTGATGCACTGGCTCAGTACTCACTTAAAGTTCCTGCCTTTATTTCTAAAGGAAATGTCTACGGAGCGCAATTTCATCCGGAAAAAAGCGGAGCAGCCGGCTTAGCGATTTTACAAAAATTCAAGGAGGTTGTTAAGCATGCGGATCTTACCAGCGATTGACCTGAAAAATGGTCGTTGCGTTCGTTTATATCAAGGAGATTTCGAAAAGGAAACGATCGTCAATGAAGATCCTTTAGCTCAGGCGAAGGATTTTGCCGAACAAGGAGCGACCTCTCTGCATCTGGTCGATCTGGATGGAGCTTTAGCCGGAAAGGCAGTGAACGCGAATCTGATCGCGGCGATCAAAAATAAAGTTCCAAAGCTGGTCGTTGAAGTCGGCGGCGGCATTCGCACCATGGCACAAATAGATGACTATGTTGCGGCCGGGCTGGATCGGATCATCATCGGTTCAGCGGCGTTAAAGAAACCTGACTTGGTTAAAGAAGCAGTGACGAAATATAGTAAAAAAATCGCGGTAGGCATTGATGCGAAAGCTGGACTAGTCGCCATCAGCGGATGGCTTGATGTGAGTGAAACGGATTATTTGACCTTTGCTAAAGAAATGGAAAAAATCGGGGTTCAAACTATTATTTATACAGACATCAGTCGAGACGGCACTTTGCAGGGACCTAATCTGGAACATTATCAAAAGCTGCAGGCCGCTGTGCAGATGAAGATCATTGCTTCTGGCGGGGTAAGCAGCAAAGAAGATTTAATGAAGCTGTCTGATCTGGGACTATATGGGGCCATTGTGGGAAAAGCTTATTATAGCGGGAAAGTAACTATGAAGGAAATACTGGAGGTGGAAACTTTATGTTAGCCAAAAGAATCATTCCTTGTTTAGATGTGACCGATGGCAGAGTGGTCAAGGGGATCAATTTTATTGATTTGACCGATGTCGGCGATCCGGTCGCTGTAGCAAAAGCTTATAATGATCAAGGCGCGGATGAATTAGTTTTTTTGGATATCACCGCGACAAGTGATGAAAGAAATACGATGATCGAAGTCGTCGAACGCACGGCGCAAGAAGTTTTTATCCCATTGACAGTCGGCGGAGGTATTCGTTCGGTAGCCGATATGAAAAAAATGTTACAGGCTGGGGCGGATAAAATTTCACTAAATTCAGCCGCTATTAAAAATCCCGATTTGATCACGGCCGGGGCTGAAAAATTTGGAAATCAATGTATGGTTGTGGCGATCGATGCCAAACGCAAGGGCGATTCCTGGAACGTCTATGTTCGGGGGGGACGCGACGATACCGGGCTGGACGCTGTCGAATGGGCCAAGACCGCTGTAGCAAAAGGAGCGGGCGAAATTTTATTGACCAGTATGGATGGCGACGGGACCAAAGATGGTTATGATATTGAATTAACAAAGGCGATCAGTGAAGCGGTAGAAGTTCCTGTGATCGCGTCTGGCGGCTGCGGCAATGCCGATCACATCGTTGAAGTTTTTCAAAAAACCAAAGCCACGGCAGCGTTGGCGGCCAGCATCTTTCACTATGGAGAATTGACCATTCCTGAAGTCAAAAAAACCTTACAAGAAAACGGGGTGCTTGTCAGATCATGAAAGAAATTCAACTGGATTTTTCAAAAGGACTCCTACCAGCGATCATTATTGAAGAAGCAACCAAAGATGTTCTAATGCTGGCATATGTGAATGAAGAAAGCTATCAAAAAATGTTAACGACCGGTTTTACTTGGTTTTACTCGCGATCGCGTCAAAGTCTCTGGCAAAAAGGTGAAACCAGCGGTCATGTCCAAAAAGTAAAAAAAATAGTCACGGATTGTGACCAGGATACTTTGCTGATCACGGTCGAACAGACTGGTCCGGCCTGTCACACTGGTGCCCACAGCTGTTTTTTCAATGAAATACAGGAGGGAGAAAAAAATGCTGAATGACTTATACGCAGAGATCCTGGATCGTAAAAATAACCCTAAAGAAGGTTCCTATACCAACTATTTATTTGATAAAGGACTAGATAAGATCCTAAAAAAAGTTGGTGAAGAAGCGGCTGAAGTGATCATCGCCGCCAAAAACAATAACCAAGAACTTATTTACGAATCCGCTGATTTGCTTTATCATCTCTTAGTCCTGATGGTTGAAAAGGACATCACTTTAGAAGAATTAAAAACCGAATTGGACACACGTGTCGGCAAGCTCAGCAAGACCCAGGATCGTAAACAAATCGACAAAATATAGAGAATTCATCAAAACAACGATCCATGAAAAAAAGGATTGCTGCTGAAAAGCTTCGCAAGAGTTGATCTAAAGAGAATAATTATTCGAATCTAAGACGGATCCATTAATTGAAAGTGATTAATGGATCCGTCTTTTCAGTGCCTAGCTTCATGAGACCAGCCTCATCGGCAAATAGATAAAACTGGCAAAATGAAACAGCCATTTTGCCGGTTTTCCTAATTTGCTCAGGGGCTGAACGGTCTCATTCAGCATTTCAGTGTCCAGCTTCATGAGGCAGGTCTATCGGCAAAAAGACAAATTTCGTATGAATCAACCAGCGATTCATGCTCCATTTGCTATTTTGCTCCAGACCTGACCGCCTCATTCAGCATTTCGGTGTCCAGTTTCATAAGGTAGGCCTTTTCGGCCATAACGCAAGGTAAAATTCACGATGCTGCACATCGCTAAAATTTTTCTTTTTGTTATGGCTCAAGGTCTGACACACCTCATTTAGCATTTCAGTATCCAGCTTCATGAGGCAGGTCTATCGGCAAAAAGACAAATTTTCGCAAAGATAAAAATCATCTTTGTTCAAATTTCCTACTGCGAGCTTCCATATATTGTTGAAGCTCTCCGATGTCCGTTTTGTCTTTGAAAACTAGCCTCGAAGTAAACTTCGGGACGAAAAGGCAATTTACTCAAGGTCCAGTCGAACTCATTCAGCTTTTCTTGCGTAACTTATTATTGTGAGCCAATTATAGGGAAGCAGCAGAAGGAAAGACTCCCATTGCACAGGAAAGCATTTTGACTTATAATAAAGCGAAGAAGAATGTGTGAATGCCTTTATGTCAGGAAAATTTATTGCGCCGATGAATGATGTTTTATTTAAAAAAGTATTTGCTGATCCCAAAAATCAGCTGATCTTGAAACATTTTATTCAGGATATAACAGGATTGAACGTTCAAAAACTAACGATTGAGAATCCTTACAATAGTGAAACTTTTTATCGAAATAGGCAGGAAGGCACCTTGCTGCAGACCGAAGTCGATGTGCTGGCCAGACTGGAGGATCAAAGTCAAGTGACGATCGAGATGCAGCAGCAGAAACAAAAGTTTTTTTGGGAACGAGTCATTTTTTATGTCACGCAAAGATATGGAGCAGCGTATGGCGGAAAGCTTGCTGCTTCACTACAAAAAGTGAGGTCTGGAACAAAGTATCGGTCTTTACGTCCAGTATATGGGATCGATCTTTTGAATTTTAGGTTTTTTGAAGATGATTATCCTTTTCGAACGTTCCATATTTATGATGTGGAACATCAACAATATGGCATAAAGAAGGATACATTAAATTGGAGTTTCTTGGAATTGACGAAAGATTTTTCTAAGGATCATCCCCAGTTGATCCCCTGGGTTGACTTTTTTTTGAAGGGGAAAGTATCAGAATTGGCACCAGAATATATAAAACAGGCTTGTCAAATAGTTCAGTATCAGAATTTAGATTGGAGGGAAAGAAAGATGATCGATGCAGCTGAATTAGCACGTGAGGATTATAAGGCAACGATTCTTTATTATGAAGAAGAAGCGATGGAAAGAGGGATGAAGAAAGGAATAGAGAAGGGAATAGAACAAGGAAAAGAACAAAGTAAGTTGTTGACGGCGAAAAGAATGTTGGCAGAAGGACTGTCGGCGGAGTTGGTTCAAAAAGTACTTGGCGTAGATCCAGAGTTTTTAAAACAGCTGTAAAGACAAACTTTTTTTAATGTTTTATAGAGAAAAAAGTGATCATCCTTGGTCACTTTTTTGATTTGCTCAGGGGCTGAACGGTCTCATTCAGCTTTTCTGGTTATGGGATGAAATTAAGTTTTCTTTCACATTTGCCTGAATTATCTTGCATGTTCGCTAAGTCTTCACTACAATGAAAGAGGCACGCATAGAAATTAAAGAGAAGGTTGGAATCCATGGAGAATTTAACGATTAAAAAAAATGATACCCTAGTGGTTGATATTATTGATTTAACGTATGAAGGGTTAGGGGTCGCAAAAGTTGAAGGCTATCCGCTTTTTATTGAAAATACTTTACCAGGCGAAGTGGCTGAAATTGTGGTTATCAAGATAGGAAAGACATTTGGATTTGGCAAACTAATAAAGTTGCAAAAGAAAAGTTTAGATAGAGTTGAATTAAAAGATAAACAATTAACAGCTACCGGGATCGCGCCCTTGCAGCATTTGAGCTATTCGGGGCAATTGGCTTTCAAACAGAAGCAAGTAGAAAATGTAATGGAAAAAATTGCAAAAATGCCGGAAATCACTATCTTGCCAATGATTGGTATGGAGGAGCCTTATGGATATCGCAATAAAGCCCAGATCCCAGTCAGAGAAATTGACGGCAAGCTTGCGACAGGTTTCTTTAGAAAAAATAGTCATGATTTGGTTCCAATCGAAAATTACTACATTCAAGATCCTAAGATTGATGAAGCAATCAAGGTTGTCGCTGATATTATGCGCCGTTTTTCGGTCAAACCTTATGACGAAAAGGAAAATACAGGCAGTTTAAGACATATCATTGTTCGTCGCGGACATTACTCTCATGAAATGATGATCGTTTTGGTCACCCGTACAGAAAAATTGTTTAAAAAAGAAGTCATTTGTGAGCAGATCATAAACGAGCTTCCAGAAGTGATTTCCATTATTCAAAATGTGAATCCGGAACAAACCAATGTGATTCTTGGACGGAAAATGATTCCTTTAGCTGGAAAAGAATATATAAAAGATACCTTGATGGAAAAAACGTATCAAATATCACCCAAATCATTCTATCAAGTCAATTCTATTCAAGCAGAGATTTTGTATCAAACGGCGATCGATTTCGCGGAATTAAAAGCGACGGATGTAGTCATTGATGCTTATTCTGGAATTGGTACGATCGCTTTGTCTCTAGCTGACAAAGTAAAGCAGGTTTACGGCATTGAATCCATCAAAGATGCTGTGATCGACGCAAAAGCAAATGCCGCGCTTAATAATATTGAGAACGTGAAGTTTAAAGTAGGAAAAGCTGAGATATTGCTGAAAGAATGGGCCGATGAAGAGATGCACTGTGATGTGCTAGTTGTCGATCCGCCGAGAAAAGGTTTAGCCAAATTTTTTATTGATGCTGTTTTGGAAATGAAACCTAAGAAAATGATTTATATCTCCTGCAATCCGGCGACCTTCGCGCGGGATCTGCGCTTATTAGCAGATGGCGGTTATAATATTGAAAAAATCCAGCCGGTAGACATGTTTCCGCAGACCACACACGTGGAATCCATAATCCTGTTGCAAATGAAAAACAGTTGAATTATGGGATATAAGTAATAGAAATCCACCAGCCATGAGGACATGAGAGTGAAAACTTTCAGGTCCTTTTTTTATAGAAAAATATATGGGGTTACTCATTTTACATAGATATAGGAGAACTACTTCATGAAAAAGATTATAGTAATACCACCTAAACCACCAGAAACTAAGAAGCTCAAAGTTGCAGCGTATTGTCGAGTCAGTACATTGAGTCTGACTCAGAGGCGTAGCCTTGATTGGCAAATCAAATCATATACAAAGATGATATCAGAGCATCCGGATTGGATTTTTGTTGGTGTATTTTATGATGCAGGAAAAAGCGGATTAAGGAGGAATGGAAGAATCGGACTGGACAAAATGTTAAAGAAAGCGGCAAAAGGGGAAATTGATTATTTCATAACAAAATCCATCAGCAGAGTATCTAGAGTTACAGTAGAAGTTTTAAAAATAGTGAGATATTTACGTGAACGGAGTATAAATATGTATTTTGAAAATGAAAGTTTAGATTCTATCAGACTAGATAAGGAATTTGAAATTACTCTTAGGAGCATGCTTACACAGGACGAAAGCAGAAATACCAGCGAAAACATTCAATGGGGATTTCAACGCAAATTTGAAAAAGGTAATATCTTTACGAAGTATAAGAATTTTATGGGTTATACCTGTGTTAATGGTGAAATCGCTATTGTTCCGGAGCAGGCAGAGGTCGTTAGAAAGATATTTGACTTATATTTACTGGGCTTATCATTTGGGCAGATAAAAGCTTATCTGGAGTCCATGGGGATTAGGATTTTTACGGGTAACGATCATTGGGATACCACAACTATTCAGAAAATGCTCAAGAATGAGAAATATAAAGGCGATATCATGCTTCAAAAGACTTATACGGAAGACTTTATGACGAGTAAAAAAGCAAAGAATGTAGGACAGCGTAATCGATACTATGTAAGAAATAGTCATCCGGCTATTGTATCTGATGAAGTATTTGATGAGGTGCAGGAAGAAATGGCAAGACGGGCAAGGATAGTTCGGAAAGAAGATGGTACAGTGAAGTCTAATTCCAGAAAATATAACGGAAAATATCTTTTGGGAAATTTACTTGTCTGTGGTGATTGCGGAGCATCATTTCGGAGGAGAACGGAGCGAGGTAAGGTGGTTTGGAGATGTGCCACACGGATTGAAAAAGGAAAAGAGGCGTGTGTTAGTTCTCCCACATTGAATGAAGAGTGTATTAAAGAAAGATTGAGTGAAATGCTATGCGATGCTCATTATGATGAGAGGATTGTTAGAGATAAAGTCAA
>JAATEZ010000311.1 GCA_015655485.1 Lactobacillales bacterium
CGGCTTTTTGTTGTAAAATGATTTGTTCTCCTACCCGCAGGATCGTATTGCCCCGTTGTGTGATGCTGTTCGCCAACCAATCATACTCGGCTTTTTTTTCTTTAATGTAATTTTTGACTTCCGGATCATCTATTCGCTGCATTTTATCAAAGTAGGCCTGTCTAAACTGCAATCTTGGCGCACTCGCCTTGGTCGGGAAAATACGCACCAGATCATCTATTATCTCAACCGTTAAATCAGGAATCACAAATTGAGCCTGATCCTCACCATAACGAGCTCCAGGAGCGGGCGAAAGCGTTTGGATATAGTCGAAAATTTTCTGGACTTCTCCCAGAGAAATCTGATATTTTTCAGCGATTTTGGTCCATTTGCGCTCAACCAGAGGTTCAAACGATTCTTCTAAAACAATGTAAGCTAAATTAGGGGCCAGATCATCGCGCTCTGTTTGCAGCATCAAACATTCCTGTAAATTCCTTGCTCCGACACCGGCTGGCTCTAACTGCTGGATCAAGGTCAGTGCATCCAGCAGTTGCACTGGACTCGCTTCAGTACTGTTGGCGGCTTCTTCTAAAGAAATTTGTAAATAACCATTATTGTCCACGAATTCCACTAAATACAAAACGAGCCTGCGTAAATAGGTATCGCGATAATTTAAATGAATCTGGTCTAAAAGAAACTCAAAAAGAGAAACGGTCTTATCTGGCAGTTGATTCAAATAATTATGATCTGTCTCATTATGACTAGTATGTATCGTCACGCGGCTTGATAGTGTGTCCTGATCTAGATCGCTATTATTTTTTTCCATCTCTAATAAAGGATTTTCCAGTGTTGCCGCTTCTATAAATGTCTGCAATTCATCTGTCGTATAATGCAGTATCTGGATCGATTGCTGCAATTGTTGTGTCATCGCAAGTTTTTGTACCTGTTTTTGCTGCTGCTGCATTCCTTGTTCAAATCGCATTGAAAAAACACGCTCCTTCCCGCTAATATGCTTTTCATTAACAGCATAACATATAAAAGTGCTATTTAATATCTCAGCTTTCCCAACTTTATCAGTGCTTTCAAAAAAATAAAAAAGATGTCAATGATCGCTCATCAACACCTGTTAAAGAATTTTTATTCTAAAAAGTCTTTTAATTGTTTGGATCTCGATGGATGGCGTAATTTTCGTAGTGCTTTCGCTTCAATTTGTCGAATACGCTCCCGAGTCACCCCGAAAACTTTCCCTACTTCTTCTAAAGTTCTTGTTCTGCCATCATCTAAGCCGAAACGCAGCCGCAAAACATTTTCTTCGCGATCCGTCAATGTATCCAAAACACTTTCAAGCTGTTCTTTTAATAATTCATAGGCAGCATGCTCAGCTGGACTGGTGGCTTCATGGTCTTCAATAAAATCGCCTAAGTGAGAGTCATCCTCTTCCCCGATTGGAGTCTCTAAAGAGACTGGTTCCTGAGCGATTTTTAAAATTTCCCGAACTTTTTCAGTTGGCAGATTCATTTCCGCACCGATTTCTTCTGGTGTCGGTTCTCTTCCTAAATCTTGAAGCAGCTGTCTTTGGATCCGGATCAGCTTGTTGATGGTTTCAACCATGTGCACAGGGATCCGAATAGTTCTTGCCTGATCGGCTATCGCTCTGGTGATTGCTTGGCGGATCCACCAAGTCGCGTAGGTTGAAAACTTAAATCCTTTTTGATAATCAAATTTTTCAACGGCTTTCATCAGACCCATATTTCCCTCTTGGATCAAATCTAAAAACTGCATCCCGCGTCCGACATAACGCTTGGCAATACTAACCACCAGTCGTAGATTGGCTTCAGCCAATCTCTGCTTGGCTTCCTGATCTCCCTCTTCTATCTTGAGGGCCAAAGCCACTTCTTCTTCCGCTGTTAATAAAGGAACTCGGCCGATTTCCTTTAAGTACATACGGACTGGATCATTTATCTTCACTCCGGCAGGGGCTGTTAAATCTTCTAATTCTTCTTCTTTCACTTCTTTTTCTTTAGATAAACTCCGCTCAGTAGGATCGCCGTTCTCATCTACAACACTGATCCCTGCATCTTCAATTTTTTGGATCAGACTATCCATCTCGTTCGCATTTAATTCATAGGGTGTTGCTAACTGATTGGTCAACTCATCATAAAGCACAGATTCTTTTGGCTTGTTCGTCTTGATGAATTCAGCTACAGCTTTTTCAAATGATGCTTTTGCTTTTGTTTTTTCTATCTCTTTTGACATGAAAGAAAGCCCCCTCATAAATTTGCTATTCTGCTTTGTATATTTTTATCAATCTGATGATCTCTATCGCTAAATCCTGTTCAAGCTGCTTATTTCCAACTCTTCTAGCTTCCTGCTGCGCTAGTTTTTTTTCTTTTATATCGTTAACAACATTGGCTTTTGACAGGATACTCAAACAATCATCGATTTCTCTGGTTGAACTTTCTTCGCTGATAGATAAATAAATAATATCCATCAGTTCTTTTTTTAAATAGTCTTCATGAAGATAATCAAAAAAATCAGCAGGTTCAAACGCTCCGCGCAAACTCATGAAATCTAAAAAATGAACATAGAGTTCTTGAAAAGAATCATGAACAAAAGAGAAATCAGGAATTTGGCTGATTTTCTTTGCCACACTGGGGGAATTCATTATACGATATAAAAGCAGCTGCTCCGCTTTTTCAACCTGATTTCTGCTTGCCTGCTGCTGATTGAAAGAAGCAGGGATCTCCTTGGAGATTTGAGTTTGCTGTCTGATTTGATTATTTTTTTTTCGATTTTTTTCTTGGATCCCAATCTTGATTTTTTGAAATTGCTGTGTCAAACTGTCTACCGAAATGCTGAATTTCGATGATAATTGATTAAAATACATTTCCCGTTCAACAACAGAAGGAACTTCAACCAATTCATTTAAAAGTTCATCAATATAAACCAGTTTTTCCTTTTCATTCTCGAGATTCTTATTTTGCTTATAATATTCCATTTTAAATGTGAAAATAGTCTCTCGGCCATGCAATGTGAACTCTTTAAAAGATGATTTTCCATACTTACGAATGTACTCATCAGGATCCAGCTTCTCCGGTAAACTCAGAATACTGATATCAAGCGTGCTATGATCAGTTAACAGCTGGACCGCCCGGTTCGTAGCTGCGATCCCGGCGTCATCGCCATCATAACAAATCAAAACTTCATTAGAGATTTTTTGTAAACTTGATATTTGCTCATTAGTAAGACTGGTTCCCATCGAGGCTACTCCATTGCGTACGCCAGCCTCATAGGCAGAAATCACATCCATAAAACCTTCAAATAAAGTGACTTCTTTGCTTTTGCGGATCTCTGCACGGGCCTTGTCAAAATTAAACAAAGTCAATCGTTTATTAAAAATTTCTGTTTCAGGACTGTTAAGATATTTTGGCATGGCCTTTTCATTGGATGAATCTTCTAAAAAGATCCGCCCGGAAAAAGCGATACATTTACCGTGTTGATCCATTATCGGAAACATGATGCGCTCATAAAAACGGTCTAAATACTCGCTGTTATCCCGCTGGATCAAAAGACCAGAAGCCTCCATCAGCTCTGGATCGATTCCATCATTTTCAAAAACCTGATGCAAAAAAGTTCTCTCTTTAGGAGCAAAACCTATTTTAAAAGTTTCAATGGACTCATCTGAAATTCCTCTTTCTTTCAAATAAGCTAATGCTTTCGTTCCGTTTTTTGTATTACAAAGCAAATGATGATAAATATCCGCAGCTTTTTCATGCAGCCGGACCAGTTTTTCATTACGCCCACTGGCATTCAAATCTTCAGGAGTACTATTTGCTAATTGCCACTTGGGATCGATCGCATATTCAACATCCTCCGCGACTTTAAGAACAGCTTCAGGAAAAGACACACCTTCGATTTCTTGTAAGAAACGGAAAACATTGCCGCCTTTCCCGCACCCAAAACAATAAAAAATCTGTTTGTCTTCCACAACAGAAAACGAAGGGCTTCGTTCATCGTGAAAAGGACAGAGACCCAGATAATTTTTCCCGGATTTTTTTAACTGTACATATTGACCAATGACATCAACAATATTAACTTGTTTGCGAATTTCCTCAATCGTTTCCTGAGGGATATGCTGCGCCATCCTTCTCCCCCCTAACTTCATTTAACTTTAAAAAAGTGAAGTCAGTCGTTAAAAGTCGCACTTCAACAAAAGTGCGACTTCTTTACATGCACAACTACTCATAATTGATTATAGCACAAATATCAAAATTAACAATTAAAATGATTTGGATTGGTTTAATGGATCCGAAAAAACACACACTTATTCAAAAAAGTGAACTCGTGCGTCGGCCGGGTCGGTTAATGAACCCTTAATTATTTACTTCGGCAATGATCTCTATTTCTACTAATGCTTCTTTTGGCAGCTTAGAGACTTCAACACAAGAACGTGCCGGTAAACTATCAGAAAAATAAGAACCATATACCTCATTGAACTTAGCAAAATCTTCCATATTTGCTAAAAAACAAGTCGTTTTGACAATTGAAGAAAAATCTGCACCAACAGTTATCAGTAACTGTCCGATATTAGCCATCACCTGCTTTGTTTGCTCTTCAATAGATTTTACCTCAACATTGCCGCTTGCCGGATTGATTGGAATTTGTCCCGAAGCAAACAATAATCCGTTTACTATATTTCCCTGTACATAGGGACCAATAGCTGCCGGAGCCTTCTCAGTATGTATCTTTTTCATATATGTATTCCTCCTGTCAAATTTTCACTAAACGTTTTTTTGCGACTGCTTTTTACACAATCAATTATACAGGATATTTGATTTCAAAAACAATAACTAAACACAAAAAGATTCCATTCTATTTTCAATAAAAAAATTTAATGTATTGCTTTTTTTAGCTTTCATGTGCTAGAATGGCAAAGGTAACAATTTTTAAACTTTCATTTCTTTATGCGTCCTTAGTGTAGTGGATATCACGTAAGATTCCGGTTCTTGAGACAGGGGTTCGATTCCCTTAGGACGCGTCAGCTTTTTGATAAAACAGCCACCTATTTTCAGAGGTTTTGGGTTCTGCTTCAATCCTGTGAATAAAAAGTCAAGTTCCATATGTCTATTTAAACAGTGTCGGCCAAATGGTTCTCACTGTTTTTTTTTATAGTTTTCAGAAAATCGAGAAAACTCAATTAAACTTCAAATTTTCCAATAGTTTTCATCAGCAACCAATTTAATCCTTTTATTCTAAATATTTTCCGCCTTTTCCGTTGGATTCTTAGTCATTTTTCTTGTTAAATCATATTTTTAATTAATGGCCAAAAATCAAAAAGTTATCCGCAGCAATTCCATCTTTCTCCACTCCAATTTATTTTCTCAAACAACTA
>JAATEZ010000116.1 GCA_015655485.1 Lactobacillales bacterium
GATATAAAGCGGTTCACGAATACCATATTTTTCTAACAAATCAGATTTAAGTAAAGAATCTGGTTTTTCATCCGCTACGATTTGGCCCTCGCTCATCAGGATGATTCGATCGACTTCACGGTACAAAACATCTTCCAAACGATGTTCAATGATCAATACAGTCACTCCGGTTTGACGATGCAGCTCGTCAATCAATGCGATCGACTCTTTACCTGCCGCCGGATCCAAACTGGCTAAAGGCTCGTCAAAAAGCAATATTGGTGTTTTATCAATCAAGACCCCGGCGATGGATACCCGTTGTTTTTGTCCTCCTGATAAGTTTTGCGGTTTCTCTTTTAATAAATGTGCAACTTCCACTTTTTCTGCCCATTTATTCACTGATTTAACCATGACTGACTGCTCGATTTCATCATTTTCTAAAGAAAAGGCCATATCTTCAGCCACAGTCATGCCAACAAACTGTGCATCTGTATCTTGAATAACTGTTCCAGCTTCAAAAGAAAAATCATAAACACTGGTTTTGCCCAACTCTTTTCCATTGACGTTTACGCTTCCTGACCAAGTCCCTGGATCGATTTGCGGGATCGATCCATTTAAACATTTTACCAGAGTCGATTTTCCAGAACCGCTGGCTCCAATAATCAGGATTTTTTCTCCCTCAAAAATGGATAAATTGATATTTTTCAATGTGGCCTCTGCCTGAGCATCATACTGAAAAGTGAAATTTGTGAATTGAATCATGGCTTTTTTTGACATCTTCCTTATTCCTTACTCGACTCTATTATTTTTCAGCTTTCAAACTGCCTTTTTTCACTCGGGTACTGGCATAAGCCTTCAGTAAAATAACCCCAATGATTCCTGTAACGATGGCATTAGTAAGTCCCGCTACTATTCCCTGCAAAAATACTTTGTTGGCTGGTTCACTATAAATCAATATATCGCCGATAGGAGCAATAATGGCCCATACTACAATATTAGCGACAGCTTCTCCAATAACAAACTTGCTGATTTCTTTTTTACCAAAAATGCCCTGGTCGATCGGAATACTGCGTCCGATAAAACCAAAAGCCACGCCCAGCAATCCACTGCCAATGATCCAAGTCCACCAAGCTCCATAGGTCGTCACATCACCAAGCGTATGTCCAATAAAACCGGCCAGACCAGCGACCCAAGGACCAAAAATGACTCCCAACAATGCTAGAAAAGGGTAGGCAGTGGCAATATCCGTATTGGGAACACCTGTAGGAATGGTAACAAACCGTTTCAATATAAAGAATACCGCAGCACCAATACCAATAGCAACTATATTTCGAATAACTGTTTGATTATTTAGATTCTTATTTGTCTTATCTTCACTCATTTTTGTTTCCTCCTGATTTTTATTTTTTTATTCACTCTTATTCACTGATTTTCTCCAACTCAAGTGTCCATTCATTTCCAGTTCCAATCTGATGGATCGAAGCAAATGAAGCCTGATTGAGAGCTACCGCAATATTCAGCAAAGAATTGATATAGACCAGTGGTTCCAATTTGTCTACTTCTGCAAAAGATTTTACAAACGGGATCGCTTCATTATAAACTTGTTTCTTTTTATGGAAAATAGTCACATGCAGCTTATCTTCATACTCTACGGCTATTTGCTTAATAAAATCAAGCGGAATATTCGTCCATAGAGAGCCAAACCGGACATCTAAAATATCGATCGTTCCTCGAAGTATTTTATTGGCATTTTCTGCCGGATAGACTGGTAATTGAACAACCTCGCTATTTACGAATGATTCTCCTAAATTTTCAAACTTGATTTGGCCGCTGGCTAAACGAGCTCCATTATAAACATAAATATCACGACCATGAAAGGTGTGACTTTCGCTGGAGTGAGCTAATCGGCTGACATTTTCATTTATGGAACGAATCTCTTTAATTCCAACATATTGAGAAATATACGTCAATGTGCCATTATCCGGAGTTAAAATATAATGACCAGTTTCCGTCAGACAAACAACACTTCTTCTATTTCCACCAACTCCAGGATCTACAACAGATACAAAAACTGTTCCAACTGGCCAATAAGTCAGCGACTGGTATAATCTATATCCCGCCGCTTTGATATCATACGCCGGGATCTCATGTGTCAGGTCATGAATACCTAATTCTGGATCGACAGTATAAGCCACTCCATACATAGAAGAGACAGCTCCGTCCTCTAAACCAAAATCTGTCTGCAACACCAAAGAATTTTTCAATCATTTTGCTTTTCCAATTTGTTCCACTTCATATTTAACAATGAAAAAGCTCCCCTCCTTTTGATTTTTTCAAAAGGACGAGAGCATAATTTCTTTCGCGGTACCACCTTAGTTTATTGTTCCATCACTGAAACAACCTCTAACAGTATTAAAATACTGAAAGCAGGATAACGGCTGCCGGACCGAAACAGCCTACTCGATTGGGCTATCTACTTCTTGAGACCATCTTCTATTCTTTCTGTTTACCTCTTTTCACCAGCCAGAGGCTCTCTTTCAAACAAAAAAAATATACTCTTCTCTTCGTCAGTTTTGTACTATTTTTTGTATTGTAAGCTTTTGTCTGGATTTTGTCAAATTATTCAGAGATCGTTCGAATTTTACTATCTAGAAATCGTTTTTGAAGTTTCATTTTTTTTTTGCTGACAATCCTGTTATCCGTTATACTATAATGGTGGATAAATCTCGAGAGAAAGAGGTAACGTGGATGGGCTTATTCGATAAATTCAAAAAAAATAAAACGAGTATTAACAGTGAAAAAAAAGAAGGACTCCCACAAAATACAACTAACAAGCATGAGACTATTTATAAAATAAACTTTAAAGTTTCAGAACGGATCACTGATCAAGAAAAAATAGAAGAAATTGTTAAAATCATGGCAGCAGAAGATCCCTTTCATCGTTTTTACAAAGGTCAGAAAGAGGCCGATTTTTCCTATATTTCCGGAAAAATTTATGAGTACGAAGAAATAACAACTATGAACACTGTGTTGATCCCTAAAGAAGAATCACTTCAATTGATTATCGAAAACCATTTTGTGGGGCTATTACCTGATAAAATCAGTCAGAGTATACATCCTTATCTGGATAAAAATTTGCTGACCATGTACGTTTATGTGATTGGTGGAAACTATAAAAAATATGATCAGGAAACAGGACAAGTGTTAATGGGTTCAGATCCCTATGATCTTGAGATCCATTTGCAATTCGACTAAAAAATTCACGCAGACAGACCCATTCATAATTAAGACATAGTCAGTCTGCATGATTTTATCTCAAACTCAGTTTCTAAATAGCGGTTCACCCCGTTTTTGTTTTCTCAAACACTTTTGATATATCGATTATCCATATAGCCTCCTACTCCTATAATAGCTACCGTAACAGCAATAGCTTTCTTTTTTTCATATAGCTAACTCTCAAACATCAATTTATTTTTTATAAACATTTCCTGTTTTTTTGTGAATAGATTTATTCAACTGATTTGCCACGGGCTCCCCAAAAATAGGTAATCCTGTCTTATCCCACGAAAATATTTGAGCCATTGCATGTCTATTGGGATTATTTAAAGGATCCCCTTTCTTATTTTTTTCTGGTCTGGCATGGTAGATAATTACGTCTTCGGAACCATCTTCACTCGTAGTAAAAGAATTATGTCCCGGTCCATATAGCTTGTTTTTTTCCGAACTTTTAAAAACCGGTTCAGAAATTTTATGCCAAGAGTAACCATCTAATAAATCAGCTTTTTCTTCTGCCCATAATAACCCTATTGCATAGTTTTCATCTGTAGCACCAGCAGAATAAGTGATAATAACCTTACCATTTCTAATAATCACAGCTGGTCCCTCATTAACTGAAAAACCTACTTTTTCCCAATCATAACTAGGAATTGTCAATAATTTGTTTATTCCTTTCAATGTCCATGGATTCTCCATTTCTGATAAATATAGGTTGGAATTCCCTGGAATAGCCGGTTCTTTTTGTGCCCAAACATAATATAATTTTTGAGATGCTTCAAAAACAGTAGCATCAAGACTAAAACTTTCTTGTTGAGTTTTAACCTGACCTTTTTCAGACCAGCATCCTTTTAAAGGGTTCTTATCTTGACATTCAAGAACAAACATCCGATGGTGATGATTTTTATCTCTAATATTCGCATCATCACTTGCCGCGAAATATATATACCATTTTCCTGCTAAAAAATGAATTTCTGGTGCCCATATAAGTTGACTCATTATTCCTTCTTTATGTGCTTTCCAAATTGTTGCTCTCTCACCCTTTTCAAGATCATTCAACTTTTTCGCACGTATGATTTCTATTTCTCGATATCCTGGTACAGAACCAGTAAAGTAATAATATCCGTCTGTATGTTTATAGACCCACGGATCCGCTCGTTCAAAAATAATAGGATTGTTATATTTATAATTCATGACTACTCCTTTAGATACATTGTTTTCAAAAAAAACTTCTCACCAATCTTCTTTGTATTGTTTAATAACTTTGTTTCTGGCAATATATATAACTGATGTAACTAAATATAAAGTAACTACAATCACATCATATGAAAGTAAATGAAAGGCTGTACACCCAATGATCCAAAAAATTTTTTTCTTTTCGATTTGGTTATTCCGTAAATTTTCTGCTAAAAAGAGACTTACTACACCAACTAAAATTGTAAATAACGCAATGATTAAAACTAGCTGAGTCAGACTGCCTAATAAACTTTCATTTGCATAGTTATAACTATCCTTATTTTTAAA
>JAATEZ010000213.1 GCA_015655485.1 Lactobacillales bacterium
ATGGCGTCCTTATTATTTCGCTGCGATTGCCAGGCTTCATTCTTCATTTCTTCTATTTTATCTATTCTTCGATTTAGGCCTTGGGACATCAGCACATGTAGTTCTATTTCAGCCATATTCATCCAACTGCCGTGCTTGGGGGTATAAATAAATCCAAACCTATCCCAAACTCTTTTGGCTTCCTTTGGCTCGAACGTTTCGTACAGTGCTGCCGGTTTGTGCGTGCCATAATTGTCCATAACCAACCTGATCTTTTGGGTGGAAAATCCATTAAAGTTGCCCCATTTGAATCGGTCGTCTTAACTGTTTTTCTCCGTCTCCTGCGAATTAACAGGCCATGAAAACAAAGAAGTTCAAAGAGCTGGTCCCTTCCCATTTTTATTCCATGCTTTTCAAGCTCAGGGGTAAGTAGATGAAATAATTTTCTAGTGCCCAATAGCGGCATATCAGCCCGGAATTCACGGACAAGCGTTAGGACAATCATTGTGCTATCGATGTCTTTTCATGAGCGATTTGCGCTTCGTAATAAGCCTGTCGCGATACGCCAAACAGTGAACAAAGAATTCCAAGGCTTACGCTTGGATATCTTTGTCGTATGACTCCGACTGTTTGGCGCCAGCTTTTTTTCTGATTTTAATTTTGAAATTCTGTTCGGCTATTTTGATCATCTCAAGCAAGGCCTCATTCTTTAATTTTTCCCGCTGTAATGCATCCTTTAACGACTTTAAACTCTTATCCTCATTAGCCTTGGTTTGTTTGTTATTCATCCTTAAATCTACCACTTTTTTCTTCACATGCTGCACATCATCTACCAAGCCGTTTACCTGAGACTCATTCACCCATTTGGTAATCGTTCTTCGATTGATTTTATACATAATTACCGCTTTCCTTAAACTCAATCCTTCATCTAAAATCCTGGCGACAATTCTAGATTTTACGTGCCCGGATACACGCTCATATGGCTTTCGCCCAAAAGTGCCGTCCGGATTGAGTTTCGCATTTTTCTTGTACATAAAACTTGCGTTTTGTGTAATTAATTACACAGAAGCTTTGTTTTACTTTTTGACCCTCCTCTTATTTAGTCCTATGAAAATAGTCTACTATATTAATACTAAATAAATTTATTTTTTTTAACATAAATTGTTAATTATTATAAAAATAATCTTATTTTCGTTTTGAAATTTGTTTTTCGAGATCAGCGAAAAAAATTTTCAAAAAATGTCTCAAAATCTGGGACAGATTTTGAGACATTTTTTGCTTAAATACCGAAGAATACATTCTTTAATCTTTTTAATCTTAAAGAAAGTACATGAGAAAAAAATTATTACTGCTTTGTTTTTTCTTGGGAATTTTATGGAGCGCTACAACTGTGTATGCGCAAAATAGAATAGTGACAGGATTTGTTACAGATTCTTCAGCCCAGCCTCTTCAGGGAGTTTCTGTTCATTTTACAGATAATTTTAAAAGAGGAACATTGACCGATTATAAAGGTCATTTTGAGATTTCAGTTCCGGAAAATGTTAATGCTTTAACTTTTTCTATTGTAGGTTATACTACTTTAACGATTCCGATTTCGGGAGAAGTTTTGAATGTTGTTCTTAGTGCAACAAGTGGATCGTTAAATGATGTCGTTGTAACGGGAATTAATATAGTAAAAAAGAAATACTATACTGGTGCTTCTACTGTTTTAACGACTGCTGAGGTAGAAGATAAACCCGTTGGTTCATTTGATCAGGTATTGCAAGGCCGAGTACCTGGATTACTTGCATTGACTGAAAGCGGACAACCTGGAAATGCTGCAGATATTACAATTAGAGGTCAGGGATCTATTTCAGGAGGAAGCTATCCTTTAATCATTGTGGATGGAATTCCTGTAGAACAGGCTGCATTTCAGGGAATGAATCAAAATGATTTTGAAACGATTAATGTTTTAAGGGATGCGAGCGCCTCTGCATTATATGGTTCCCGAGCATCTGGTGGTGTGTTAGTAATTACAACTAAACGTGGAAAGCCTGGAAAAATAAAAGTAACTTATGATGGCCAGATGGGCGTAAAGTTCAAACCTGATTTTGGTTTCCAAATGATGAGTACAAAGCAACTTTTGGCTGCGCAGGAGGCTTATGGTGCAATAGCTGGGGATATAGCTTCAACTCCTAATATGCCCGGATGGTATTATTCGCAAAATAATCCTCGTTATCAAACGCTTTCTC
>JAATEZ010000319.1 GCA_015655485.1 Lactobacillales bacterium
ACTTTGACTCCGTCATTCGTTGGTTCGAATCCAGCTAGCCCAGTTATCGAAAAACGTTAAGGATCAATTGAAGAGAGTCTAAAAAATGGATCAAAATTTATCGGGATATTTATGATTGGACATTTTTCTTGAATTTTGTTTAACGATCAGGTAAAGGGAAAGAAAACTTAAGGAGGTTTTTTTAGATGCTGCTGCATGTACAAAACGATGATTTTAAAAAGAAGGCTTATGTTTTTTTTAAGAAGAATCAATGTGAGATTTTGGATCATTCTGTTTTAAAAAAATTTTTTCCAGCTTCCGCGAAAAAACAAAAAAGTGTGAGAACGAATCAAAGAATCAAATGGGGTTCAAAAAATCGTTAAGCTGAAAGACCGTGCTGGTCTGGCAAAGGCTCAGTAAAGAATATTTATTTATAAAAGTTGCTTTTTTGTTTTTTTTAATATAAAGAAAGAGGCCGATCCATTAATTAGTTTTTAATTAATGGATCGGCCTTAACTATGAATAAAAGGCGGATCAAAATCACCATTTTCGAAAAAAAAGATAAAACGATCCAAAAACAAAAGAAGCTGTTTTTCAGCTATTCTTATCTTTCTTTTGAAACTGAACAATTTTGATGCAACTTCTTCAAATAAACACCTTAGAAAAAGATTTTTAATGCGGTATTTTATTCTGGCTCCGTTTTTTTCTGAGCCTATCTTTCTACTTCAATGCCTAAAATTGTCAGATGTCCATTACCAATCAATTTTACTACCAGCTGGGACATATGTTCAGGAGGAAAATCCGAATCAGTACTGACCCACCAGTGGACAGTCCCGACAAAAATCGAAGTCATATATTCAATAATAAAATCAACCGGAACTTCAATATCATTTTCAGTGATTTTTAGTCGCGAAAAAACATCTTGATATTTTTCAGTAAGCAGCTCTCCCAGATTTCTTCGAAATAATTCACTTGAACTGCCTTCAGTCAAAGTTAAGAAAAAATTGCTGTTTTCTTTGATGACAATAAAGATTTTAGTGATCAGGAACTCGATTTTTTTTACATGCACTCGGTTGCCTTTGACTAATTGGACGGTGTCAAGGACTGAGGCCAAGTTTTCAATAGCAAATTTCATGATTTGTTCATATAAATCAGGTTTATCTTTGAAGTGTGCATAGAAAGTAGCACGATTGATCATCGCTTCATTAGCGATATCTTTAACTGTAATGGCATCAAAACCTTTTTCATTTACTAATTTAAAAAAAGCCATGACAATCATTTTTTTGGTTCTTTTGATCCGTAAGTCGATTTTTTCTTCCATTTTGGTTTTGCCTCGTTTCATTTCCCCATATTCTTGTCATTATTCTGAAAATGTTTGCTACTTCTCCAACAAATAGCAACAATGTGTTGCTTATCACACACAAACAAAAAAATTGCTGATTGTATTTATTTCTTGTTAGCTTAATATTATACATATGATATTATAACAGACAAACTGTTTTATAATCAACAACTTGTAAATTAACAGTTTTTTTAAAAAAAGGGGGTTCGTACAATGCGTTTTCGCGGAGGAATTGATGTTGGTTCGACAACAGTCAAGCTAGTCATCATAGACGAACTAAATCAGACAGTTTTCTCTAAATATGAGCGACATTTTTCAGATGTTAAAACGGCCAGCGAAAAAATATTAAGTGAAGCAATTGAGGTCATTGGAGAGAAAACGCCTCTCACAATGATGATCACCGGATCTGGCGGAATGGGTTTGGCTGATGTTTTAGATATCCCGTTTGTTCAAGAAGTTATTGCCTGTACGAAAACTGTAGAGGAGATCATTCCGGAAACAGATGTCGCTATTGAACTTGGCGGCGAAGATGCAAAAATTACTTTTTTTGAGGGTTCTATGGAACAAAGGATGAATGGAAGCTGTGCCGGCGGGACCGGAGCTTTTATCGATCAAATGGCTTCATTGCTGAAAACGGATGCGAATGGTGTCAATGAATTAGCTAAAAATTATCAGACGATCTACCCAATCGCTTCCAGATGCGGCGTCTTTGCCAAAACGGATGTTCAGCCATTGATCAATGAAGGTGCAGCCAAGGAAGATATCGCTGCAAGCATCTTTCAGGCGGTAGTAAATCAGACGATCGCGGGCTTGGCATCGGGAAGAAAAATCCGCGGGAAAATAGCTTTTTTAGGCGGTCCGCTTTATTTTATGAGCGAGCTGCGTCAAAGATTTATTGAAACATTGAATATTAAACCTGAAGATGTCATTTTTCCAGAAAATCCCCAGCTTTTTGTAGCGATGGGTGCGGCTCTTTATTCGGAAACTGCAGAAAAGACCAGTTTAAAAGAACTCATTGAGCGCTTGACTTCGAATACGGGGACACAATTAAAACCTTCTGATACATTAGAGCCATTATTTCATGATGAACAGGAACTGGCAGATTTCAGAGAGCGTCACGCTAAAGCTCAGGCTGTCGAGAAAGATTTAGATAGCTATCATGGAGTAGCCTTTTTAGGGATCGATGCCGGTTCTACAACGACAAAAGTCACTTTGATCGATGAGGATGGGAACCTTCTGTACCATTATTATGGGAATAATGAAGGTCAGCCATTGGAAACGACCATGAAAGTCTTAAAAGATTTGTACTTGAAGATGCCCGAGGATGTGTATATTGGCAAATCGGCTGTTACTGGTTATGGAGAACAATTGATCAAAAGTGCTTTAAAGGTCGATATCGGTGAAGTAGAAACCATGGCCCACTATAAAGCTGCCGATCGATTCCAGCCGGGTGTGGACTTTATTTTAGATATCGGCGGTCAGGATATGAAGGCCATGACCATTAAAGACGGTGCATTGTCGTCGATTCAGTTAAATGAAGCGTGTTCATCAGGATGCGGCTCGTTTATTGAAACTTTCGCCAAATCATTAAACTTTAAAGTGGCTGATTTTGCTGTTGAAGCTTTGTCATCGAAATCACCTGTAGATTTTGGTTCTCGCTGTACTGTTTTTATGAATTCCAAAGTCAAGCAAGTTCAAAAAGAAGGGGCAAGTGTCGGTGATATTTCTGCCGGGCTTTCTTATTCGGTCATAAAAAACGCGATCTATAAAGTGATCAAAGTACGCCGGCCAGAAGAACTTGGAGAAAAAATCGTTTGTCAGGGCGGAACCTTTTATAATGAGGCGATTTTGCGGGCCTTTGAATTGATTATTGGTAAAGAAGTCGTGCGTCCGTCCATTGCCGGACTTATGGGGGCTTATGGAGCCGCGATCATCGCAATGGAAGACTATGAAGTCGGTGAAGATTCAACGATCTTACAGAAGACGGAGCTGGATGCTTTTACTTCTGAAAAAGAGTTTACTCATTGTGGATTATGTGAAAATAACTGCATGATGACGGTAACTATTTTTTCCGATGGCAGAAAGTTTGTGACCGGCAACCGCTGTGAACGCGGAGCCAGGATCAAGGTGAAACGTGAAGATAAGAAGATCAATTTAGTCGACTATAAGTATCGCCGCCTGTTTAAGTATCGTTCTTTACGGAAAAAAGATGCTCCAAGAGGCGAAGTTGGTATTCCCCGCGTATTAAATATGTACGAAAATTATCCGATGTGGCATACGGTATTTACTGATTTAGGTTTCAGAGTGGTTCTGTCTCCGCGCTCAAATAAAGATCTCTATGAAAAAGGGATGGAAACTATTCCCAGTGATACGGCTTGTTATCCGGCCAAGATCACTCACGGACATATCCAGGCATTGATCGACAGCGGAATCCCAATGATTTTTTATCCGGGAGTTGTGTTTGAGCGTCAGGAGTCGGAGGAGGCTGATAATCATTTTAATTGTCCTATCGTGCAGAGCTATCCGGATGTTATAAAAAACAACGTGGATGAGATCCGCCAGGGAAAAGTCGACTATCGCAATCCTTATCTGAACCTGGCGAATGAGGAGTCCGTTGTTCATGTCATGGCGAAGACTTTCAGCGACTTGGGGATCACTCAAGAAGAAATGAAGCAGGCGATC
>JAATEZ010000171.1 GCA_015655485.1 Lactobacillales bacterium
GAACACTAATCTGGCCGGATCTTCCTTATTTCCTATTCCCAGCGGTGCAACCACTATTTTAGGCCGAGCTTCCGCCAGGCAAGGATCGACTTCCAGCATATGTGCTCCCATGATATATTCATGACCACTTTTCAAATTGTAAGTATAATCCTCCATAAAACCCGTTTTCTCATTTTCGGCCAAAACTTTGAAAATGTAGTCCAAAGCCGCTGTCTTCCAATCTCCCTCGCCGGCAAACCCATAGCCCTCTGCCATCAGTCTTTGAACTGCTAAACCAGGAAGCTGCTTCATGCCATGCAAATCTTCAAAATTAGTGGTAAACGCCTGATAATTATGATCAGTCAGAAATTTTTTCAAGGCTATTTCCATTTTCACTTGTTCTTTCACTTGCTTTTCGAAATATTCCAGTGAATGGCTCTGTTGATCAAACGAATAAAGTGTTTGATATTTCTCGTATACTCGATCCACTTCACTCGCAGATACCTGCTCCATCACGTGAACCAGGTCACCGATTCCGTAATAGTCCACGACCCAGCCAAATTGAATTTCGGCCGCCACCTTATCTCCCTCAGTATCTGCAACATTTCTCATATTATCTCCAAAACGAGCTACTCTTACTTTTTGTGAAATTTCATACGTTTTTGCTAAATTCATCCATTCGTCGATTTGAGCTAATACTCGTGGATCCTGCCAAAAACCAACTACAGTTTTATTGTTCAATTGAAGCCGCTTACAAATATAACCGAATTCTCGATCTCCATGAGCACTTTGATTTAAATTCATAAAATCCATATCAATAGTTTCCCAAGGAATCTCCTCATTAAATTGAGTGGCTAAATGGAGCATGGGCTTTTGTAATTTTTTTAATCCATGGATCCAAGCTTTCGCAGGAGAAAAAGTGTGCATCCAAACGATGCAGCCCAATACATTTTTTCGATAGTTCATTTCTCCGATAAGATTTTCAATTGTTTCAGAATTCAAGCCCAGCTCCTTTAAAACGATTGGATATTTAAAATCCGAGTTTTCATTCCAGTATTTGACCATTTTTTCCGCATGTTTGTGAACTTCCGCTAAGGTCTCTTTGCCATAAAAATCAACACTTCCAACTATAAACCAAAATTCTTTATTCATAGGATTCATTCTCTCCTCTCATACAAATCATAACTTCTATTAAATTAAAAAAGAAGCAGTGCCGGGAAAAATGAAATTCAAGCATTTTTTTTTGATTGACTTTGAACATTTAAACACTTATTCTGACTATAAAAAGAATATTTTGATTATGGAGAAAAATAATGGCTGAAAATAGAAGAAAAGATATTTTACAGATTTTACGCAAGAAAAAATTCCAATCTGTAAGCGATTTATCTAAGCAGCTTTTTGTAAGCGAAGCAACCATTCGGCGCGATTTGAATAGTTTGGAAAAAAATAATGAAATCAAACGGACTACCGGTGGAGCATTTCTTCTTGACCATTCAAAGGTAGAACGCCCTTTGCTTTTGACAAATCGTGATAATGCTGATGCTAAAAAGATGATTGCGGATTTAGCCATTGATTTTATTTCAGAAGATCAAACGCTCTTTTTGGATTCCAGCAGCACTTGTTTTCTTTTAGCCAAACAACTTAATTTTTTCAAACATTTAACAGTCGTTACTAATGGACTGTTGACGGCTCACATGCTCTCTGAGGAAACTTCTTCAAAGATTTTTTGTACTGGAGGAGAAGTTTATTCGAAACGTTCCAGCACAAACGGCTACCATGCTTTACGCTTTATTGCTGAACACAATAGTGATCTTTGTTTTGTCTCTTGCAAAGGGATCGCTGAAAATGGCATTACTGATATCACCGAAAGTGAAGCACTGATCAAAAAAGAGTATCATAAAAAATCCGCCAAAACTATCGTCCTGGCGGATCACTCAAAGTTTAATAAGATTTATTTTTGTGAAGCCTTATCCTTTGATCAAATAGATATTATTATTTCTAATAAAAAATTGCCGGCTAATCTGTTTGAAAAAGCTGAAACTTTAGGAATTGAATTGATCTATCCCCAATGAATTCCAGTAAATCAGAAATACCTAACAGGCTTTTAACACACATGAAGCTTTATAGATCAATTTTTTAATAGAGGTAGAAATTACACCTTCACAACACTGCAAAAAACTGATGCTGACTTATTCTGATCATCTTTTTCCTGACCATTTTTCAAGCGTTGGATTTAAATTGCTTTTCTTCTTCTGACCAAAACAATGTAACTTTTTTTTCGATTATGTGCTTATCTTCTTGATATTTCACCTGAATTTCATCAATACTATCGCTTTCAATCAATAGCCAAACTATCTGATTTTCAATCCATTTAAAAGATACTTTTACACCATGCTTAGAATAATAATGGAGAACTTGTCCACTTTCGCTAAGCAAATTGCAAGGTAATAATATAATCCCATCGGAGTAATCTTGAACAAACAGTTGCAGAATCGCTAAGGCTCCTCCAAAGTTACCTTCAACTTGAAAGGGTGGATGTTTATCTAATAGGTTATCATAGGTGTACTCTGTTAAAAGGGAATTAATATTTTCTAAAGATTTTTCCTTTTCTCCGAGTCTTTCCCAATATAATGCGATCAAAGCGGTACTCCAGCCTGTACTTCCAGACCCAAAACTAACTCGTTCTTCTATAGTTTTTTTCATTGCAGATTGATTATTTTTATCTTCAACTTGAGAATCAAAAAATATCCCGGGGAAAAGCGGATAGAGTTGTGAAATATGTCTATGACCCGGTTCAGAAGTTTTTGAGGAGTCTGACCATTCTTGTATTTTTTTATCAACAGTTATTGGTTGGATGTTATCTAAAATTATTTTCACTCTGTTCGCCAAATCCTGATCTTTATTTACTAATTTGGTCACTTCAATAAACGATTTAAACAAATCATAAATAATTTGTAAATCTGCTTGAGAGTTATTACTGAGTGAAAAACTTCTATTTTGATACAAAAACTTATTTTCCGGTGATACAGATGGCCCTATTTTGTAATATCCTTCTTCATTTTTAAAAATAAAACTTTCCATAAACACAACATTATCTTTTAAAATCGGATAATAGTCTGCTAATAACTGCTTGTCTCTAGTATGCATATAGCCTATCCAAATGAATAATGATAACCACACACTACCTAATGGCCAAACTGTTGCCTGTAAGTTTAGGTCTTGCGGTGCGCAATCTCCCCAAATATCCGTGTTATGATGTGCAACCATTCCCTTTAGACCATACATTTTTCTGGCAACAATTTTTCCTTGCGGCTGCATCCTTTTTAAGTGTTCTAATAATGGCAACAAACATTCATGTAAGCCGACTTTTTCAACTAATGAATAATTTAATTCAGTATTGATATTCAATGTATATCTAGAACCCCACGCTGGAGAAAAATCTTGATTCCATATACCCTGTAAGTTAGATGGCAAGGAGTTGCCAAAACTCGAACTTATGCTTAAGTACTTCCCATAATTGAAATATAATTCATAAAATCCCCAATCAGAATTTTCAACAAACAATGATTTCCTGACATCAGTACTTAAATCACTGCCATTATTAGCAGAAATATCCAAAGTCGTTCTACCCATAAGTTCTCTCATACGGTTGCTATGCTCTTTCTTAACTTTTTGTAAAGAGTCTCTGCAGCAATTCGTTATATTACTTAAGCATTTTAATTCTGGTTGTATATTTCTGAAACTTGTTTCAACGGTAATAATTAGTGAGATTTTGTCAGCATCTTTTACAAAGATACTGCCCCCATTGTTTGTTAGGGTTCCATTCTTGCTGTCAACATTAATTATGACACAAAATTCGATTCCAGAATGAAGATCCCCACAGTACCCATTCGCAATTATTTTGTTATTCATGACATTGACTGAGGAAATATACGAACTCGCTAGACCTCTTTTATTCTCTTTTCTTGTATAACTAATTTCGCAAGATTCTTTTTCACCAGTTATGTTGTAAAAAATCGCATTTCTCTCATAAGAACAGAAAGCTTCCACTGACCTCTTTTTTTTATTTATCGTATATGCTGCATTCCAAATTCCCTCTTCAATGTTTAGGCTTCTTTTGTAGGTATCATAATTTGTCTCAAAATTTGTTCTTGGAATACCCATATCGTCTAAAACTATTTTCTCAGCACTACTTTTATTTTCGTACTTGATCCAAATATCTCCTCCAGTTTGATAATGTGCCATATGAGGATACGTTGGAAATAATGTTTTAACCGCTAGTTTCTCGGCCTCTTCATATTTTTTTTCTTCGAGTAATTGTCTGACTATTTTGTAATTCTCCTTAGCCAATACATTGATTCGATTTTTCGGACCACTTGACCAAATTGAATCTTCATTAATTTGAATTCTATCAGTATCTCCATATCCAAACAGCATGGCACCTAATTTACCATTTCCAATAGGAAGTGCTTCATTCCAATCAACTGGTGGAGTCTGATATTTAAGTATATTCTCCAA
>JAATEZ010000090.1 GCA_015655485.1 Lactobacillales bacterium
AACAATATCTTGCAGGCTTCAGCGATGGTTTCCTGACGCTTGGCGTCGTTGTCGTAGAATTTAATCTGGCGGATCGGAAAGCGATCCAAATGATCCAAAAGCATCATAATGATTCCTGGGGTGAATGTACTGCCGCCTCCAGCGATTACGATTGAAGATTTTTTCATAATAAACATTCTCCTTCACTTTTTTTATCTCATACAGTTTATAGGAAGATCGGCCAATCTTTTACTTTGAGATCTCTTGTTGATTTATCATAACCGTCTCTGTACGCGGATTCAATAGTTTTGCTCCATTCTGGAATCCAGCATGCTTCTTGGTACTTATCACATTTCATGTGATTTGTCACACCTGACTTTTTATCATATGCGTTATGCAATTACACAGAAAAAAAAGCGGGACGAAACCCGCTTGGTGTAATGCTGAAATTCAATTTGTAGTGGTGAGAAACGATCCGACGCTGAAGATTCTCTATCAATCATTTCTTCTCTATGATAACCATGACAGTACAAGCATGGAAAGGATGAGAGAAGACATTACGGAGCTCAAGATGCAAAACTTCTTTTTTATTTAGCCCCGTACAGGACCGATTGCTCACGGCGATAGACTTCATATTTGATAAAGAGCATTTCAATGACCATATAATAGCCAATCATCGATTCATAGGGCGGGATTTTTTCGTTGGCGTACAGAGAAAACTGTGAGGAAGAAATATAGATATTTTCTGTGCTGAGGCTTGCAAGCGTATTGTCTTTTAGCTTCGTAATGGAGATCACTGGAATTCCCCGTAGATGAAGCTCACGCGCCATTTTGACTACCTGTGAGGATTCACCACTGAAGGAGACAATAATCACTAGATCTTTTTCCGACAAATGCTCGACTAAAATACCTAATTCGGAATTCCCCTTGAGATCACAGATCAATTTTCCACTGCCGAGGAACAGCCTCTTTAACTCTATGACCACATTGTCCTGCACGAAGCCTGAACCATAGGCGATGATTCGGTCAGCCTGATAGATTAAGCGGTTCACGGTATCAAAATTTTTTTTGACCAAATTTTTGGTAATTCGCTGATACAGTTCAGATAATATTTCTACTTCATCAACTTTCTCTGGAAAATTGTCACGTTTCTCCATTTTTAAAATTGCTTTGAGTTCGCTGAATCCGTCGAGGGATAGTTTCTGCGCGAAGCGCATGATCGTTGTCCGGGATACATTACAGGCTTTTGCCAACTCATAAATGGACAGATTTTCGCATTCATCTTTGTTATTATAAATATATTTCCAAATCATCAGATCCGTCGGATTTAATTCCCCTTGGTAGCGGTTTACAAGCTCTTCTAATCGCATAGGCAATATCCCTTTCATCGTCAAAATCAGTACTTTTAGTATACCATAAAGCGACCAATGATTTTGAGGAATTTGCGGATTGTATGCGGTTCTTATCGGGTGTCTTTCCACCGCAGTAACAATTAAGGTACTAAAAATGTTTCTTCCCTCTGTTATGATTGGAGCAATCCTTGGATGGGCAGCTCGTTATTGTATGAGTTAAATTGATTCACCATCTCCGGCAGTAAAGCCCCTTCCAAAATGGAATTGGAAGGATGATATAAAAAAAATATAAAGCCACGAAACTCGCGGCTTTATAAGCAGGTTAAATGATTGAGGCGATCCACAACTTTGTAAATCCTTTTAGCCCATAAAGACTGTTAATAGGCCAGCAGCCAACCATAAAATCATTTAAGTGATCAGCATAAATTTATTTCTTTAATACCTCAGGATTTACACATGTAACTGGCATTTGCCCCTTAAGCACTTTGATGATATTATCTACGGCAATAGCCCCCATTTTTAAGCGAGTATCCATTGTTGCTGATGCGATATGTGGGACTATAACCACATTATCCAAATCGCTCAATCCTGGGGCAATTCTTGGCTCTTCTTCAAATACATCAAGTCCTGCACCCCAGATTTCTTTTTCTTTCAGAGCTTTTACTAGTGCAATTTCATCTACTACCGGCCACCGGCTGGCATTAATAATTACCGCCGTCTTCTTCATCATTTTCAATTCTTTCTCGCCGATGTAGTGATGAGTCTCAGGTATCAGCGGAACGTGTAGAGTAAGGAAATCCGACTCTTTCAGCAAGGTTTCCTTATCTACAAATGTAGCTCCAA
>JAATEZ010000032.1 GCA_015655485.1 Lactobacillales bacterium
GTTTTGTATTTTCGTCAAATTTACATTAACAGAAAGGTGTTCTTTTTTCACGCACTAAATGGGTGAAAAAAGAAATTCCTTATAAACGTTGAAGAAACAGGATTTTAGAGTGCAAACTCATAAAACTATGAATTATCTAGGTATACAACTAAAAAATAAAAAAAGAAGAATAAGTATAAAAAAACTTAAAATATTCACTGACAATTGAACGCTTGGTAAATAGAGAGGAGAGGTGTATAATCAGATTGTAATAATTATTGATAATTGTGTTATTTGAAATTGAATGGAAAAAGGAGAGGGAATTTGTATGTTTGATATTGTTTCGCTAGCGCGTTTCCAGTTTGCGATGACGACAATTTTCCATTTTTTCTTTGTGCCGTTTTCTATCGGCACAGGCTTGGTTGTCGCGATCATGGAGACGATGTACGTGATCAAGAAAGATGAGCGTTACAAAAAAATGGCGAAATTTTGGGGAAATATTTTCTTACTCAGTTTTGCTGTAGGTGTGGTCACAGGAATTATTCAAGAGTTCCAGTTCGGGATGAATTGGTCCGACTATTCCCGGTTTGTCGGAGATGTTTTTGGAGCTCCGCTGGCTATCGAAGCTTTGCTGGCTTTTTTTATGGAGTCTACTTTTATTGGTTTATGGGTCTTTACTTGGGATCGAGTAAAACCAAAATTGCACCTATTATTTATTTGGCTGGTTAGTCTGGCATCGATATTATCCGCTTTATGGATCATTATTGCCAATAGTTTCATGCAGCACCCGTCAGGCTATGTGATCAAAAACGGCAGAGCCGAGATGACTGATTTTGGAGCGTTGCTGACGAATCATCAGGTCTGGTATGAATTTTTCCATGTTATCGCGGGGGCGATCACGATGGGCGGGATCATCGTAGCCGGGTTAGCGGCTTTTCAGATTTTGAAGAAACGCGAGATCGATTTTTATAAAAAATCGATGCGTGTCGGACTGCTTGTTGGTTTAGTCGGCTCTATTTTGGTTTTAGGAGCCGGAGATGCCCAAACGAAGGCTTTGATCGAAGATCAGCCAATGAAGTTTGCAGCTACTGAAGGTTTGTATAAAAATTCAGGAGATCCTGCCGAATGGACATTGATCGCCTGGTTCAATGAGGAAGATCATAGTGAGATTTTTGGTATAAAAGTTCCGTATATGTTGAGTATTTTAGCTTATGGCAGTCCCAGCGGGTCTGTTAAAGGGATGAATGAACTTAATCAGAGCCTGATAGATATGTATGGTGAAAAAAACTATTTCCCACCGGTCAACACTTTATTCTGGAGTTTCCGGGTCATGGCCGGTTTCGGTGTGCTGATGTTTTTGGTTTCGGCGCTGGGTCTGTTCTTTACCAGAAAGAAAAAGCCGATCCTCTTTGAAAAACGCTGGATGTTGAGAATCGTGGCTCTGTGTACCTTCGTTCCTTTTCTGGCTAATACAGCCGGCTGGCTGATCACTGAGCTTGGACGTTATCCTTGGACCGTTTATGGTCTGTTTACCATTGAAGACAGCATCTCGCCTAATGTATCAGCGACCTCTCTATTGATCTCTAATGTTGTTTATTTCTTATTATTTGCCGGTTTAGCTGTGGTAATGATTTATTTTATTGTCAAGGAATTACAAAAGGGCCCTGATTATGAGGAAAAGTGGCTTGAACAAGATAGTTCGGCAGTTAATGATCCATTTGATGAGGAGGCATTCAACAATGAGTAATTTGCAATTATTATGGTTCTGCTTGATTGGGGTCCTGTTCTCCGGTTTTTTCTTTTTGGAGGGATTTGATTTTGGGGTAGGCATGTCGGTCAAAGCATTAGCACACAATGATCAGGAGCGGGATCAGGCAGTAGCGACGATCGGACCCTTGTGGGACGGCAATGAAGTCTGGCTTTTAACTGCCGGCGGGGCAATGTTTGCCTCATTCCCTTATTGGTATGCTTCCTTGTTCAGCGGTTACTATTTGATTTTATTTATTATCTTGGTTGGTTTAATCATCCGCGGGGTTTCATTTGAATTTCGTCATCGGAGTATGACCAAAAAAATGAAGACGATTTGGTACTGGACATTAACTGTCGGCAGTTTCTTGATTCCTTTCTTTTTCGGAATTTTATTTATCAGTCTGATCCAAGGCATGCCGATAGATGATAAAGGAAATCTGGCAGCTTCATTTACGGACTATATCAATCCATTTTCTCTAGTTGGCGGTGTGGCTTTGACCTTGTTGTGCTATCTGCATGGGTTGAATTATTTGACTTTAAAAACGGCAGGACGATTACATGAACGGGCTAAAAAGCAAGCGGCGAATTTGTATTATGTTCTTTATGCGGGATGGATCATTTTTGCGA
>JAATEZ010000246.1 GCA_015655485.1 Lactobacillales bacterium
TAAAGGATATGCGTTTTGATATTTTTCAACATCTGCAAAAATTACCTTTCTCTTATTTTGATAATCGTCCTCACGGGAAAATTCTGATCCGGGTCGTAAACTATATCAATACGCTGAGCGATCTGCTCAGTAACGGCTTAATAAATTTGATTTCGGATATCTTAAGTGTGATCGTGACCTTGATCTTCATGTTTGCGATAGACATAAAACTCACGCTGTATAGTTTGCTTTTGATCCCAGTCCTGTTCTTACTGGTGATGTTTATTAAAACACGGCAGCGCAAGGCTTATCAAATACTAAGCAATAAACAATCGAATTTGAATGCTTATACTCATGAAAGTATTTCAGGGATCAAAGTGACCCAGTCTTTCGCGCGCGAACAGGAAAACGCACAAATTTATGATGAAGTCAGTAATGATTACCGCTCATCTTGGATGCATGCGGTCAAAATCCAATTTCTGATGTGGCCGGGCGTGCAAAATATTGCTGTGATCACGACTTCGCTGATTTATTTTGTCGGTATCCGGCAAGTGGGGGTAGCAGTGAGTACCGGAACCTTGATCGCTTTTATTGGGTATATCAATAATTTTTGGAATCCAGTCATCAATATTGGCAATTTTTATAATTCTCTGATCACTGCCACCGCTTATTTAGAAAGAATCTTTGAAACGCTGGATGTGGTCCCGGAAATACAAGATAAACCCAATGCCAGTACATTACCATGTATCAAAGGGGATGTCCGTTTTAATCACGTAACTTTTCGCTATGAAGCAGGAAAAAATATTTTGAATGATCTTTCTTTCCATGTGCCGGCCGGAGATACAGTTGCTTTAGTTGGACCGACAGGAGCCGGCAAGACGACGGTCATCAATTTGTTAAGCCGTTTTTATGACATTAGCGAAGGAGAAATTTTAGTAGACGGCACAGATATTCGCGAAGTGACTTTGCAGTCTCTGCGCTCGCAAATGGGTGTCATGCTTCAAGATACTTTTGTTTTTTCTGGAACGATCCTGGAGAATATCCGCTATGGCAAATTGGATGCTACAGAAGCTGAGATCACAGCGGCTGCAAAAGTTGTTCACGCTCATGATTTTATTATAGAGTTGAAAGACGGCTATCAAACGATGGTTAAAGAGCGGGGCAGTACACTTTCCGCCGGACAACGACAGTTGATTTCTTTTGCTCGGGCGCTATTGGCAGATCCAAAGATTTTGATTTTAGATGAGGCCACTTCAAGTATTGATACGAAGACGGAAATGTTATTGCAAGAAGGTTTGCAAAACCTGTTGAAAGGACGGACTTCCTTTATTATTGCGCACCGTTTATCTACTATTAAGACCAGTTCCGCTATTTTTTATATCGATCACGGCTCCATCCAAGAAGCTGGAACTCATGAAGAATTGTTAGCGAAAAAAGGACCTTATCATCATCTTTATCAGGCGCAGTATGATCTGTTCAAAGCTCTATAAGCAGCAAAAATCAGAAAGAAAACGTAGATGGAATCGGGGTTTTACCGATATCTCTACGTTTTTTTTAAAATTGAATTGTTTTTGTATCGATTAATTTTAAGTTTTTTATATTTAAAAAATTTTTGATACTAACGGAAGCAGCACCGTAAAGAGAGGCCTTGGATCCTAGTGAGGAACTGACAATGATCACATGCCGATTGAAGGAACTGGTCAGACCTATAGCGATGTTTTCAGCTATTTCAGGAATGCGGCGAATAATGGGACTATTCAAGTAAACGATCTCAGGAGCAAAATTGGTGATCACGTTATTTACACCAATCGTCAGATAATCAGTCATTTCAGCAATGACAGTTCCAGCTTCGGGTTGATTTTCTGAATATTTCTGAGCTAAAAAATCGGGAGAAACAAGGCTTTCACCAGTTAGCTGCTGATATTTTTTCAAAATGGCATTTTCTGAAGCGTACTGTTCTAAGCAGCCTTCATTGCCGCAAGGACATTTTTTTCCATGCGGGATCAAGGTACTATGGCCTATTTCGCCGGCGCGGCCGCGCCGGCCTTTGTAAAGTTTCCCATTGATAATGATCCCGGCCCCGATCCCACTGTGAATACTTAAACTCACGAGCTGATCATATTGTGAAGAAAAAGTGCTTTCGGCGATCGCAGTCAAATTGGCTTCGTTTTCAAGGAAAATAGGATAGGGATAAAGCTTAGTTAATTCGGTGTATAGTTCCATTTGATCTAAATCATAATAGGGAGTAAAAATAATTTGGTTTTCCTCAACGATACCGTGAATCGCAATGGTTATTCCCACAATACCGAATTCTCCTTGATTTGGGTAAGCCTGATAATTTTTGATGATATCGTGAATAACCGTTAAAACATTTTCTTTATTGATAAATAGATTTTTTTGTTTTTCTCCAAAAATCAGTTCGCCATCCAGATAGGACAAAGAAGAGGCGGCATAGTCATAGCCCAGATCCAGACTGAGAACGGTCCCAACATATTTATTAAAAGTAAGCATGATCGGTTTACGCCCTCCGCTGGTCGAACTTTCACCGCTGCCTATCTCGCTGATCAATTTATCTTCGATCAATTTACGAGTAATATCTGAAACGGTGGCCTTATTAAGGCCTGTCTTTTGCGAAACAGCAGCACGAGAAATGGGACTGAACTGAATGATCTCCTCTAATACTGTGGCTTCGTTTTGTTGTCGAATAATGTATTTGTCTACAAACATTGAAATACTCCCCGCTCCCTAAAATACGATTTTAACAGATAAGAAAAGATATTTTTGAGTCGTTCCAAAATTTTCAAATTAAAAGCTTTTTATTTAGTTTTTAGCCAGCTTCATAAGGCAGCTCATTACGGCAAAAAGATGAATTTCACATGAATCAAAAAGCCGTTCCTGCTTGATTCTCTATTACGAGCATTCACCATTTATGGAGGCTCTTCGATGGCTGTTTTGTCATAGCTTTAAGAGGCCAAGACAGCTTTTGGGACAAAAAGGCACTTTACTTACAAGCTGAAAATAGTTCATTCAGTTTTTCTAATTATACGATATTGAGAGAAAAAAAGGAAATTTAGTGAAAACGCTTGACATCTCAAAAATAATATTCTATTCTTATTTTAGTTGGTTTGACATACTAACGAACTAATTCTAATAATATTATTCTATCAGAAATAATTATAAAAATAAATGGAGGAATGAAAAAATGGCATATTTTCCAAATGTAGACAAGATTAAATATGAAGGAACAAAGACTGAGAACCCTTTTGCTTTTCGTCACTATGATCCTGATGAAGTGATTGAAGGGAAAACTATGAAAGAACACCTGCGCTTTGCCGTAGCCTGGTGGCATACGCTTACTCAAGATGGTTCTGATCCCTTTGGCGCACCAACAAATATTCGTACTTGGATAACGGATGACCCTATGCAGACTTCAAAAAATCGTGTCGAAGCCGGGTTTGAATTTTTCGAAAAATTGGGTGTAGAATATTTTTGTTTTCATGATGTGGATATTGCCCCTGAAGGAGATTCATTGGAAGAATTTTTAGCTAATTTAGATGAGATCACAGATTTGATCAAGGAAAAAATGGATCAAACAGGAATCAAATTATTGTGGAATACAGCCAATATGTTTACCAACCCGCGTTTCGTTCATGGTGCTGCTTCATCTTCGAATGCCGATGTGTTTGCTTATAGTGCCGCTCAAGTAAAAAAAGGTTTGGAAATCAGCAAAAAATTGGGAGGGAAAAATTATGTGTTCTGGGGTGGTCGTGAAGGGTATGAATCTTTACTAAACACCGATCTGCCATTAGAACAAGATAATATTGCCCGTTTCTTCCATATGGCTGTAGATTACGCGAAAGAAATCAAACATGACGTACAATTTTTGATTGAACCTAAACCGTTAGAACCTTCGAAACATCAATACGATTATGATGCGGCAACGACTATGGCATTCTTACAAAAATATGATCTAACAGATTATTTCAAATTAAATCTGGAAGCGAATCATGCTACATTGGCTGGCCATACTTTTGAACACGAGATCACTGTGGCTCGTTCATACAATGCCTTAGGTTCTCTGGATGCCAATCAAGGAGATGTTTTATTGGGGTGGGATACCGATGAGTTTCCAACAAATATCTATGATACAACTTTAGCCATGTACCAAGTGCTGGAAAACGGCGGGATCGCTCCAGGCGGAATCAATTTTGATGCGAAAGTTCGCCGCAGTTCTTTTGAAATGGAGGATTTATTCCTGGCTCATATTGCCGGAATGGATACTTTTGCTCGCGGACTAAAGGCTGCTGCAAAATTAAAAGAAGATGGCTTCTTTACTAAAGAACTGGATCGCCGTTATGCCAGCTATAAGACTGGAATTGGTAAAGCAATTATTGACGGCAAAGAAAATCTTAGTTCATTGGCTGATTATGCCTTAGAACATGATCAAATCAAAAATCAATCGAATCACTTAGAACTGCTGAAGTCACGTTTAAACGATTACTTGGTTTAAATAGAAAGGTGGAATGGACTGTTCTGACTTTATGCGAATGAGCGAATCAAACGAGGATCCGTTTGCGGGTCCAAGTGAAATTTGTCTATTCGTCGAAAAATCAGGTCCATGGAGCCGGCCAAGAAAGGTGGAATGGACTGTTCTGATTTCTATGTGTGATGCTGACAAAATAAAATCTGGTATAAAAAGTCGTTAAACTTTAAATCATAGAGATTTTTTAGCTGTCCCCCGAGTTCAAATTTCCGCTAAAAATAAAAAATGATAGGAAGCAAAACGGCTTTTTTCTTTTTTGAAACAATGAAATTTTATCTATTTAAAATGAGGAGGTAGATCATGTCTTATATTATCGGGATTGATTTGGGTACTAGTTCATTGAAAGGGATCGTGGTGACAAAAACAGGGAAGGTCCTTGCTTCTTACGCTGTCGAGTATTCTTTGTCTATTCCTCAGCCGGGGTATAGTGAACAAAATCCGCAAATTTGGTTAGATGCGCTCGATCAAGTTCTTATTCATTTGATCAAGGATAGACCAGAAATCGCCGATAAAATAGCTGGAATCAGTTTTTCTGGTCAAATGCATACTTTAGTATTATTAGGAGAGCAGAATCAACCATTGCGTCCCGCCATTTTATGGAATGACGTCCGAACGACAAAACAGTGTAAAACAATCATGGATACTGCTGGAGAAAAAGTGACTGCACAAACAAAAAATCGAGCTTTAGAAGGATTTACTTTGCCTAAGCTACTATGGGTCAAAGAAAATGAACCGGAGATTTGGGAACAGGCAGCTCAATTTCTGTTGCCAAAAGATTATTTAGGCTTTTATTTGACTGGAAACAAGCAAATGGAATATTCCGATGCTGCGGGAACACTTTTATTAGAAGTTGAAGCAAGGCAATGGAGTACAGATTTAGCAGATATTTTTGAAATTCCGGCTAAAATTTTTCCTCGATTAGTGTCTTCCAGCGATAAAATCGGAACAGTCAAAAAAGAATTGGCTCAAAAATATGGATTTAAAACAGAAGTTCCTGTATTTTCCGGCGGAGCTGATAATGCTTGTGCCGCTATTGGTGCTGGAATTATAAAAGCAGGCGTAGGACTGGTTAGTATCGGTACTTCCGGAGTCTTTTTATCTTATGAAGCAGATGCATTGCAAGACTATCAAGGAAATCTTCATTATTTTAATCACGCAGTGAAAGACTCTTTTTATTCTATGGGTGTGACATTAGCAGCGGGCTATAGCCTGAATTGGTTTAAGAAAACCTTTGCGCCGGACCAAAGTTATGAAACATTATTAGCCGGAATGCAAAATTTGCCCATTGGTTCGGAGGGACTGCTTTTTACGCCTTACTTAATGGGAGAAAGAACGCCTTATATTGATAGCCGGATTCGAGGCAGTTTTATTGGGATCACCGCAAGACATACATTAAAACATTTCGCCAAAGCAGTAGTAGAAGGAATCACTTTTTCTTTAAAGGATTCACAAAATTTGATGGAAAAATATGCAGATCGTACGTTTGATAAGATAGTTTCTGTTGGCGGCGGTGCTAAAAATCAGGACTGGCTGCAAATGCAGGCTGACATTTTCCGAGCGCAGATCGTTACCTTAAAAAGTGAACAGGGGCCTGCTCTGGGAGCGGCTATGATTGCTGCTGTAGGAGTCGGCTGGTTTAAATCGATGACCGAGTGCGCAAAAGTATTTGTCGAATATGATCGGTCATTTTTGCCGAATGAAAAAAATAGTGCGGACTATCAAAAAATCTACGCGTTGTATCATGAAGTATATCCTGCGACTAAAAATTTATCGCATCAGTTAGGCGGAATCTAATGAATCATTTGAAGAGTATCCAACTAAACTAATTTAATAACTTTCTTTAGAGCGCTATGAAATAAATCATGGCGTTTTTATATTGTCGACAGATTAAAGGAGAGTAATATTAATTTAGTCCATCAATAAATACAAGAAACTCTATTTTCAAGAAAAAGTTTTACACCTATAATAAAATGATGAGATCAATTAAATCATCTATCTCGGAAACATTCGAAAAAATCAGAATGTATAGGCCGATAAAGATTTACAAATACGAATAGTTATTCACATATTGTTGAGAGAAAGCCGATTTGTAAGTGAGATCATGAGCAATTATAGAAAGCGGGACTGGCATATGGGCAGTAAAAACAAAAAAATTGAGTTATGCGCAATTGGAGATTCATTCACCTATTTAAATGATCATCTGGATGAGACTGATTATCGAGTAAAAAATGGCTATCTTAGTCGATTAGCAGAATTTGTTCCCAACCTGCACGTTAACAATATCGGGATCAATGGATCAAATACAAAAGATTGGATCGATAAAGAAATCCCTAAAGCAGATATTTATACGCTGTTATTGGGGACGAATGATTGGAACTCAGGGATAAAAATTGGCTCAGGAAGTGATTATAAACAAAGAAAGCTTGAGACGATCTTAGGAAATTTAGGCCGGATCATCGATCATATCAGAGTTATATCAAAAGCGGCTCCCATCATTGTGATGAATCCTGTTGAAAGAGGCGATTTTGTTTATTTATTTGATCAAAATAATCATGCAAAGGGCAGTTATACGGCCGTAAATGGCCAATATTTGGCCGATATATCGGATCACATATTTAGGTATTGTCGTGGTGAAAATATCCATTCGATCGATCTGTATCATGAGTCTGGTTTTACTCAGGACAATGTAGTTCAGTTCAAAAGAGTTCAAATAGATGGAGCTTATATGGACTGCAGCTATCCCGATTATACCAGGATCTCTTTTGATCCAAAGACGGATATCTATCCCTATCCGCTTGAGGCAATTGGGTTGACGTATGATGGTTTACATCCCAGTGAAGCTGGTAATCAAAGGATCGCTAAAATTTTGGGCGATAAAATAAAAACGATCATTCATTAATTTTTTTTAATACTATTTATTTTACCTAGAGTTAGGAAAAAGTCCGGCTTTAGGTTTTTTTCGTGTGATTCACCTTTTTTGTTTTATTCTATGATAAAATCAAATGGTTCAGATAAATACAGTTATTTTTTACGGGACAAAATTTCCCGGAAAAATAGAATAGATCGGCTTGTTCAGCTTTTTATAATCCGGCTTTATGGGGTAGACCTTAGCGGTAATAGTGCAAGAAAAGATTCGCGAGACGTCTCTCGTTAGAATTTTTCTTTTGCTATTGCTCAAGGTCTGGCACACCCCATCTCAGCTTTTTATAGTCTGGCTTCACAAGCCAGCTTACATCGGCAAAAAAGCAAAGCTTGCCTGAATTAAAAAAGCGATTCAAGTTCTCTTTGTGATTTTTGCTCATAAGCTATCCGGCTTGTTCAGCTTTTTAGTTTTAGAAAGGAATTGGGGATGGAAAAGAAATTTGTACGTTCGTTGACGATCAGATATGCGTGTTTGCAGGGTTTGTATTGGATGGTTTTTTGTTCACTCTATAGTTTTGCTTCTGTTTTTTTATTGGCTCAGGATTTCGCAAATCGTGAAATTGGGATCTTACTCGCTGCAGCGAATATTTCTGCTGTTTTTTTACAACCGTTTTTAGGATCGCTTGCAGATCGAGTCAAAAGATTTCCTCTGAAGAAGATGATTGCTTTAGTTGCCGGCGGCTCTGTATTAGCTGTTATTTGTATTTTGCTTTTTTCTTTTTCTCTGATACTTATTGGCTTCTTTTATATTGTGGCATTGATTCTTATGCTGACTCTGCAGCCGCTAGTGAATTCATTGATTTTTGAATATATCAATGAAGGATTTCCCATAAATTATGGGATGGCTCGCGGAGTAGGTTCGCTGACTTTTGCGATCATGTCCTCACTTTTAGGTCAGTTCATTCAACGATTTGGAACGAATGCTATTTTGCATGTTTGTCTCATTGTTTTTTTAGCCTTGATTGTATTAGTATTGACTTTTCCTAAAATTGCAAAAACAACTAGCTCTAGCTATGATGCGGCTAAAACAGCTGCAGATAAACAAAATAAGAATGAAGGAATCGGAACATTCTTCAAGCGCTATCCAAATTTACTGATCCTATTATTCGGCTTTGTCGCGGTTTATACTTTTCATACGTTCATCAATACTTATCTAGTTCAAATCATGACTTTTCTAGGCGGAAATGATTCCGATTTTGGAAGATCACTGACGATCGCTGCACTATGTGAATTGCCGGCCATGCTTGGATTCGGCTACCTGGTAAAAAAAATGAGCAGTGGAAAATGGTTGAGAGTGTCGGGAATATTTTATGTGATCCGCAGCTTCCTTTTTTTAATGGCCACCTCTGTATGGATGGTTCAGGGAAGCCAATTTTTACAAATGGTTAGTTTCGCCCTGTTCACACCGGCATCGGTCTATTACATGAATCAGATCATGGAAGATAAAGATCGTGTCAAAGGGCAAACTTATATGGCTGGTGCGACAACCCTAGGCAGTGTGTTTGGCAGTATGGCCGGCGGCTGGCTGTTAGATGCGGCAGGTGTGCATGGAATGCTGATTTTTGGCAGCATGGCCGCTATTTTGGGCTGTTTATTGATTTTCTATGGCACGCGTTATGATTCCAACAAAATCTGAGCCTTTTCTTATTATATTCATTTAATCACAAAAATGGTTTCTAGCGTAACGAAAAGTTTCTGCGCTAGAAATTTTTTTGACTATATCATTTTTAGCTAGTGAACTTTGACATAAAGAGTTTTTCGGGATTTTTATATGTTTCACTTCATGAATCAGCTCCCTTGGAAAATAGATAATCTTCAAGGGAAACGAAAAACGTTCCGCATTCAGATTCCTACTACGAGCTTTCCATTCAAATCAAAGTCTCAGCTCTTCGATTTCCGTTTCGTCTTTGGGGGTCAATAGTGCCGAAACAGGTTTCGGGACGAAAAGGCAATTTTCAGGAGGGCTAAATGCCTCAATCAGCATTTCTGTGTCCAGCTTCATGAGGCAGACCTTTCGGCAGTAGTTCAAGAAAAAATTCACGAAATCTTGTTGCTTCGTTAGAATTTATCTTTCA
>JAATEZ010000419.1 GCA_015655485.1 Lactobacillales bacterium
AAACTCTTTAACTTGTCTGCTGCGGCTCGCAATTGTTCAGGATCCTTACTATTTAAAGAAACTCCGTCACTATTTAGAGCTAAGCCAATGACCTCGCGCGCGCCATCGATCAGCATCACATTATTGCGCAAGGAGGAGTCCCACAAATCATTCCAATGCTGCATCTTGGTCCCATCAACAAATTTATCATTGTAGATAATACCTAACGTGCCCCAGAAATAGGGAATAGAATATTGATTATCCGGATCAAAATCTAAATTCATAAAACGCGGATCGATATTATCCAAACCTTTTAGTTTCTTATGATCAATAGGCAGCAACATCTTCGCATCGATCATCTTTTTTATCATATATTCGCTCGGGATCGTCAAATCATAGGCTGTTCCTCCCTGTTGGATCTTAGTAAACATGGCCTCATTGGAATCGAAGGTTTCGTAACTGACTTTATAGCCCGTTTGCTTTTCAAATTTAGTGATCAATAATGGATCGATATAATCTCCCCAATTATAAATCGTCAGTGTCTGGCTCGTGGATGCTCCCTCTGAACTGTCCAGTCGTTGAATAAGCACAGCCAAGACTAGAATGATGCCCAAGACTCCAATAATAAAGGTTCTTAATTTTTTCATAGGATCTCTCGCGCCTCGCTTTGCTGGCGCAGCCTGCGTTTCTGCTTTTTAGTTAAATTATCTTTACTGATAAAATAATACCCGATCACTAAACAAATCGAGAACAAGAAAATCAAAGCGCTCAAGGCATTGATCTCTAAGCTGATCCCTTGGCGAGCTCTTGAATAAATCTCAACAGAGAGGGTTGAAAAGCCGTTTCCTGTAACAAAAAAGGTCACCGCAAAATCATCTAAAGAATACGTAAATGCCATAAAGTACCCGGCGATCACTCCTGGTGTGATAAAGGGCAAAATAACCTTCCAAATAACTCCAAAAGTACTAGCGCCAAGATCTCTGGCGGCATCCAGCAAAGAAGCATTCATTTCATTTAGTTTTGGCAGGACCATCAAAACAACGATAGGTATACTAAAAGCGATATGCGACAAAAGGACAGAAAAAAAATTCAAACTGATTCCCAAAAATGTGAAAAAAATCAAAAAACTGGCGCCTATGATAACATCTGGAGATACCATCAAAATATTGTTTAAGCTCAACAACGCATTGCGTGTTCGGCGGCGTTTAGTAAAATAAATCCCCATCGCGCCAAATGTCCCAATTGTCGTAGCGATCAGTGAAGATAAAAAAGCCAGCATAAAGGTATTCAGAACGATACCAATCAATCGGGCATCATCGAAAACCGTCTGATAATTGGATAGTGTAAAACCTGTAAAATCATTCATCGTTCCCCCGGCATTAAAAGAATAAAATATCAAATAAAAAATGGGAACATATAGAAAGATAAAAACCAAAAATAAATATAAGTTGGACCATTTTTTCTTCTTCATTTAGACAACGGGCCTCCTTTCCGTTTTTTTTCATTTGTCAAACGCATGATAATAAACATCGCCACAATCAGCACAACGCCGATCGTTGAACCCATACCCCAATTTTGAGTTACTAAAAAATGTTCTTCGATCGCTGTTCCTAAAGTGATCACACGATTGCCTCCAATCAGACGGGTCAACATAAATAATGATAACGCAGGAATAAATACTGATTGCACGCCGCTTTTTACCCCATTTAGAGATAAAGGAAAGATGACACGACGAAAAGTTTCGAAAGAATTGGCTCCTAAATCCCGACTCGCACTGATCAAGGATGGATCCAGTTCTTCCAGCGAATTGAAAATCGGCATGATCATAAAAGGAATTTCAATATAGGCCGCTACAAAAATAAAACTAAAATCCGTAAATAAAATTTGTCTTGAACCGATCCCAATAAACTCCAAAAAATGATTCACACCGCCATGTGTACTAAAAATCCCAATAAAAGCATAGGCCTTTAATAACAAATTTACCCAAGTCGGCAAAACGATCAGCATCAGCCACAGCTGTTTATGTTTTGTCTTACTCAATAAATAGGCAGTGGGATAGCTTATGATCAAGGTAATAAGCGTAATTAAAAAAGCATACCAGACTGAATTCAAAGTCATTTTTAAATATGTACCTGAAGTAAAATAAATTTGATAATTTTCGAAAGTAAAATTTCCTTCAATATTGAAAAAAGATTGATAAAAAATCATGACTACTGGCGTGATAACAAAAAATAGCAGCCACAGATAATAGGGCGTCGAATAAAACCATTTACTTTTTTTCATTTCGCCACCTACTCTTCTTCATAACTTTCTAGTCTTGCATCAAACTCTTCTTCGGTCTCATTAAAACGCATTACATGAATATCTTCCGGCTCAAAAAACAAACCAACTTTTGAACCGACTTTGGCTTTCTTCGTTGAATGAACCATCCATTCATTGCCTGCCTGATCATAACAAATGATCTCATAATGGACTCCTCTGAACAATTGTGTATCTACTTCCACCACCAATTTTCCCCGTTCTGGAGAAGTGATCGTTAAATCTTCAGGACGCAGCACCACTTCAACCGGCTCATTCCTGCGCATCCCGCCATCGACACATTCGAAGGACTGCCCGACAAACTCAACTTGATTATCAGCCAGCATATTTCCCTCAACAATATTGCTTTCTCCTATGAAATCAGCCACAAAACGGTTGATTGGTTCATCATAGATGTCCACCGGTGTCCCGCTTTGAATCACTTGACCCGCATTCATTACAAAAATCTCATCACTCATCGCTAAAGCCTCTTCCTGATCATGGGTAACAAAAATAAAAGTGATCCCGAGGCGCTGTTGCAATTCTCGCAGCTCATACTGCATATTAGTTCTTAACTTTAGATCCAGTGCTGAGAGCGGTTCGTCCAGCAATAGGACATCAGGTTCATTCGCGAGGGCCCGCGCAATGGCGACCCGCTGACGCTGTCCTCCCGACATCTCACTGATTTCACGGTCTTCAAAACAGTCTAACTGGACCAAGCGCAAGACTTCTTTAACTTTTATGGCTATCGCTTGTTTGGACATTTTCTTTATTCGCAAACCAAAAGCGACATTCTCAAATACATTCAGATGTGGAAACAAAGCATAATCTTGAAAAACAGTATTAACTTTTCGTTTATTAGCCGGAATATCATTGATGCGCTTTTTTTCAAAATAAATATTTCCCTGCGTCGCTTCGGTAAACCCGGCGATCAAACGGAGAATCGTTGTCTTACCACATCCTGACGGACCTAAAAGTGTATAAAATTTACCTTGTTCTATTTCAAAATTGATATCTTTTAAAACTAGGTCTTCATCATATTGTTTACTCACATTTTCAAAGGCAATAATTGTCTGATTCGCCATCTCGCTTCATCCCCCAAATCTTTATAAATACGAATCCGTTGCTACCAACAGCAGCTGGCTTTCTCCTTGATAATCATTAAAAATCTGGTGCCGTTCTGTGGCTCGATAATAAATCGTCTCACCCGTCTTAGCATAGAAACGTTTTACGCCTATTTCAACGCAAACAGCTCCTTTTAGCACATAAGCAAACGTATCTGACAATGACGGACCAAATTCTTTATATTCTCCTTTTTCAAAGAGTTTCAAAAAAATGGGTTCCATTTCATTTTCATTTGATTCAGGAACTAACCATTTGATTTCATAGCCCTTTTCTTCATCCGCATAGATCGTGTACTCTTCTCTGGAATAAATTACTTTTTGGATCTGCATTTCTTCACTAAAGAACTCTTCTGGAGTACAGCCTAAGACTTCAAGAATTGAAAAAAATGTTTCCATTGAAGGTGAACTCAAATCACGTTCTAATTGTGAGATATACCCTTTTGTCAGGTCGGTTCGTTCCCCTAACTCTTCCTGGGTCAAATTTTTCTGAACCCGCAAATTTTTGATTTTACTGCCGATTTCCATACAATAGTCCTTCCTTAAGTTTAGTATATGTAAACTAAAGAGCACAGAAGTTTTCTAATACTAAACTATCTGTTTAAAGTCGCCTCTATCAGTATACAAAATTTCCTGAAAATTTCAACCCTAACATTCCCGATCATTCGCTTTTTTCAAAATTATTGACTATAATAAAGAAAAGCTGAATGAGACGTATTAGGCGTTGAGCAATAGGGAAAGAAAAATTATAGCGATTCTTGCTATCGTGAATCTTTTCTTGACCTATTGCCGAAAAAGCCTGTTTCATGATGCTGGATCCAGAAAAGCTGAATGAGGTATATCCGGCCTTGAGCAAAATGCCTTGCCCTCCCAAATTTATTTGGTACTGGGTACCTGAGAGAACGGATAGTGAAGAGCTTCCTGACTTGGCAAAATTATTTTTTTTTCAAAAAGTTGTTGTTCCAACAATGACAGAAAATTACTTAAAGAATGATTTTTATCTCAACTTTCTTTTGAATAGATGATAAAAAGGAGTGCACGCTATGAAAAACTATCAAGCTTTTGTTCTGGAACAAAACGAAACAAACAAAATCACTGGAACGATCCAAACATTACCCGTTCCTCGTTTAGAACCAGAGGAAGTTTTGATCCAAGTAGCCTATTCATCCGTAAATTACAAAGATGCTTTAGCTGCTCAAGCAAACAGCGGTGTCCTTAAAAAAAATCCGATCACTCCAGGAATCGATGCCAGCGGAACAATCATCGCTTCCGCTACAGATAAATTTTCTGTAGGCGACCAAGTCATTGCGACTAGCTATGGGATCGGTGTCAGTCAAGACGGCGGGTATGGTCAACTTTTAAAAGTCCCTGCTGCCTGGGTCGTCCTTTTACCTAAACAGTTGACCTTAAAAACTGCTATGACGATTGGAACAGCCGGTTTGACTGCCGCAATAGCCATTCATACTCTGGAAAAAAATGGATTATCTGAAAATAAACAAGCAAAAATCCTGATAACTGGAGCTACTGGAGGAGTCGGGAATTTTGCCATTGGTATTTTACACCGCTTAGGTTACAAAAATATTTATGCCCTGACCAGAAAAAAAACGACTGCGACCGATTATTTACTGAGTCTAGGCGCCACAGAAGTTTTTTCCCCAGATGAATTCGTGCCTAAAACAATAAAACCATTAATGAAACAAACTTTCGACCAGCTCATAGATACCGTTGGCGGAGATCAATTAGCAGCCTTATTGCCGCAGCTGAGCTATGGAGGTTCCGCTTGTCTTTGCGGCAATGCTGGCGGGATAAATATACAGACCACAGTCCTGCCCTTTATTTTAAGAAACATTTCTTTATTCGGCATTGATTCAGTCAACTATGATCATGATGATCGAATTTTACTTTGGGAGAAACTGGCTCACGAATATCGCCCTATTGCTCTAGAAAAAATAGCCACAAAAGAAATTGAATTGTCCGACCTTCCATCGGCATTTTCCTTTTTGATTAATGGGACGTTTATAGGAAGAACAATAGTAAAGATAGCGGATCCATCTGATTATACGACAATTATTTGATTTTTTCGATCAACTTAATCGTTTATGTCTTGACAAATT
>JAATEZ010000226.1 GCA_015655485.1 Lactobacillales bacterium
AAAGTTTTTTCAAGAAGATTTTTCTGCTGATTCCGGCCTATGGAATTTACCTGTTAGTGTCCATGCCGGTGATGATGGCGGCTATGATGACGCTTGATTTCTCGAAAATCAGCAGAGCAGCGGAAAATGGGCAGACACTGGTTGTTGCCGAGATCCTGGAAATGGTCCCGAATCTGATTTCATTTAGTATTTTAAACCTCTTGTTTTATGTGGCCATCATGATTTATTTGTACCGTAAAAATAAAAAAGAGGACAGGAGTACAAGAATCGGAGTCAGCGATATGCTGATTGTGCTGCTGATTGATCTGGTCTCGTTAATTGTTTCTATTGCCATGATCGCGCTGGTAGGGGTCAGTATTTATATGGATGAATTCGCTCAAGAGGCGGTTGTAGTGAAGAATATTATTGCGATGATCATGATCGTGCTGGCGATTACCACCTTCTGCTATTTAGTAAAAAGCCGAACCTCACTTTATTACCGCCGGATGAAAGAAGCGGATGAGGAATATCTGGCATTGCAGCGCAATTATTTTGAAGACTATAAAGCAAGGCAGATCAGTATCCGCCGCTTTCAGCAGGAAAGCCGGTCCTATCTGCTGCATATTCAAGCGCTGAGCCGAGCCTCGAGTTATCGGGAATTAGCCGTTTATTTAGACCAGCTGAATGCGGGTCTGGATCTGACTACGAAATTTATTCAAACGGGAAATGAACTATTGGATGTTGTCTTGCTAAATAAACTGAGTAAGGCAGAAAAGCAGGGAATCAGGATGGAATATGACGGGCGCTGTGCGCAGAAAATGGACTTTGATGAAGTAGATCTATGCGCTGTTTTCGGGAATGCCTTGGATAACGCGATTGAGGCTTGCGAACGCATGGAAGAGTCCTCTGCAAAAAAAATTCAGATAAAAATTGCCGAGCAGCCAGACCGTTTATTTCAGACCATCCGGATCACGAATCCTTATCTGGAATTAAATCAGCATCGAGGCCGCTTTTCCTCTCTAAAAAAATCAGGAGATCATGGCTGGGGCTTGAAGAATATTCGGGAAGCAATGGAAGCTCATGGCGGATTAATAGATATTCATACGGAAACCGGTCAATTTGAATTGATTTTGGCTTTCCCAATTTTGTTAGGAGTTGAAAAATAATGAGGCTGTCTCTGTACTTTGCCGCCTGGGTGTTAGAGGGGATCACGGGCGTATTGATTTTACACTATTTCTTTCTTTCAGCTGTCCGCCTGAATCTGAAAAATGGGTTGATAGGAACGGGCATCACGGCCGGCTGTTTTTTATTTTCTACAATTGTCTCCTTGCCGCTTGCCGGGAAGGCTTTGCTGATTCTGCTGCTGCATGGCGGTTTTATGGGCGTTTTGATTTTTTATTACTATCCGGGAAATTGGTGGAAAAAGCTTGTCTATCTGCTTCCTTGTTTCGGGATCGAGTATTTATTATATAGTATTCCTTTTTTTGTCTCGTTCATCCTTTATGATTATCCTGTTAGTACTGAGCGAGTGGCCGCTGCGCTTGAACAGATAAGCCATGGCTTCGAATTTGCCGGAAGTATTCTGATTGTTTTAGGGATGGGGCTGGCCGTTTGGTGCAGAAGACCAGCAAAAGTGGAGGCGCAGCTGGGATTTTTAGACCATCTGATCGTCGTATTAATGATGATCGTGTCTGGTATTCTATTCTTGATCGTGATTGCTTTGCCGGATCTCATCAAAATGAATCCGCAGTTGACAAAATTATTTCGTGTTTCGCTGAGCAGTTTGTCCATTTTACTGATTATTTTCACGTTTATTTTGCTGTTAAAAAGCCGGACGACTTTTTATGACAAAAAACTGGAAAAGGTCAATCGGGAGCAGCTGCAGCTGCAGCTGCAATATTTTGAAGAATATAAGCAATCACACATGAAGCTGCGGCAATTTCGTCATGATTTGAAAAATCATCTGCAGACACTCCATTATTATACCGATAAAGCGGCTTACGCCGATCTGGATCGTTATCTTGAAAAGCTGCTGAAAAAAATGAATCAGTCTTCCAGGATGATTCAGTCGGGAAATGATATTTTGGATGCCGTTCTTTTCGAACAAGCGGACAGAAAAGTTAATCAGCCGCTGCGGATCGACTGCAGCGGTTCCTTTGAAAAAAATATCAAAATCGATGATTTGACTTTATCGATCATCTTTATGAATGCGTTGAATTATGTCCGGGAGCAATCAGCTCTGGAAGAAGGAACAGAGACTGTTCTAAAGGTAAATCTCTCTCAAGAAGGATTTTTCCAGAAGATGGAAATTTCTATTCCTTTTAATGAAAAGCCGGACAGCCGCTCAATCAAATGGTTTAAGACGCGCCCGATCTTTTCAGGAAATTATAAGGCAGAAAAAATGGCGGCGCTCATGAAGGAACATCAGGGCATCGTGAAACTGGAAAAAACAGTTGACCGGCTGGAGCTGGATTTGATTTTTCCCGATCAGAATTGACCGTTCACGAGCAAAAGACCCCCTTTCACAAATCATTGCCGCATTTTAACCTACTTTTCTATTATACTATTGTTATTCTAAAAGTTTTTTTGAGCTTTCCGCAGATTCTCTGAGAATAGCTTTAAAAGAATTTCAGTCAGGACAGCTCCGTCTGTTAAGACTGTTTTTGATCAGATTTTGCAGAATAGGAGGAGGTATGAAGGGTGACAACATTGATTCTAAGGAATATAAATAAAAGCTTCGATGATAAAGTGATTTTAAAAGATGCGGGCTTTTCTTTTGAGAAGGGGAAAATCTATGGTTTGCTGGGACGAAACGGTGCTGGAAAAACGACCTTGTTCAATTGCATTTCTCAAAATCTGGCGCTGGACAGCGGAACCATTGAATTAGATTCCGGATCGGGGCCGCAGGAAAAATATGATTCTCAAGCGATTGGTTTTGTTTACAGCACCCCGCA
>JAATEZ010000212.1 GCA_015655485.1 Lactobacillales bacterium
GCGCATTGAAAGAAACTCAACAATAAATAACTATAAACTATCTAGTCTTCATCGTCAATAATTTTTTTAGAATTCATTAGAAATTATTTAAAAATGATCGCGCACAAATCTCCTTCTTGAAAATTGATCCAAGCTTTGATCTGGCCTGCATCAATAAGCTTCTGAGCAGTTGACCGAACTTCTTCCTGAGAAAAATGTTCCAGTGTCAAAATATGCGCAGTCAGCGGGCTAAATGGTTGTTTAGCATCTTCAAGAATAATTTTCTCGATTTTTTTATTATAAGCCATTATTCATCCATCCTTTCTTTCTACTCTATCATAACACAATTAGAAACCGATTTAACAACGCTTGCAAATCAAATAGATAAAGCTGCTTGAGAAAGATTCAGCTAAAAACAAATTCATGCTCGCTAAGGATGTTTAGAGAGAGCTGGTAAAAAAAGACAAATATAAAAGACGTCCAGTGACTTTTCATTCACTAAACGTCTTCACAAAGTAATAGAATTAGAAATATTATCGTCCATTTGGGTGTTGTACACTCCTTATATAGATTTATTTAATTCTTTTTTCGCTTGCTCAATTGTAATACCATAAGCAATTTTTTTAGGATCCTTTGCATCATAGGCCATAAATATTTGAGTATTGGTATTAAGAGCAATTCGATATTGCAATGTGTTGTTATCAAATTTCATAATTATTCTCCTCTCTACAAAGCTTTTTGAAAGGCGATAACTTCTGATAACGAAATTCCTGAATATAATATACCACAATTAACTTGGAACTGCAAAAAACATGCTTGAATAAACCATTCCCGCTATTTCCCATGATTTTTTGATTGATGATTAAATCAAAAAAGCAGTTTTCTTCTCTTTGCTCCCTGTTACTAAGTGAATTTACGTTCTTATAATTGATTAAAATAGGATAAAGAAATGGAGCAATTTAAATGAATGAAAGAAAATTTAGCGAAATGATTGATCCATCAAAAGAAATAAGAAAACTATACCGTGAACTAAAGAACAAATTTCATGGAACTCCCTGGTCCATCAAAGAAGAGGCTCTCGCTTTTTTAACAGATGCCGGCCTTGTCGGCAGATTGATTATGGACCAAGAAAAACGCTGACCTAAGGAAACAGAAAGTTCTGTCCAGCTGGACCAAAAACTTGCGGAATGTATCTGGTGGATCATTGTTCTGGCTGATCGGATGGATGTCGATATTAATAAATCATTAACTGCTTTTTTAGATACAACTGAAAATCGCATGAAAAACTGATTCAACATTTATGAACGTAGCAAGATAATAGTAACGAGTCGTTTTTTTATAAAAATCGATAAAGAAGACACCGACGGGGAATCGGTGTCTAAAAGGATTAAAAATGAAAAAGAAAAGTTTTAGGTTTGCTTGTGGTATGAATATATAATATCCATTTAGCCTTAAATGTATCTTAAAAAAATGGGAAGAAAATATGACGATTTTATTTTTATTTTTTGATCTCTAAAAATATTTTTAAGTCGATTTAGATCTCATACTAAAAAAGTCTTGAATAAATATAAAAAAAGCAGCTGTTCGCTTTACAAAAAGAACGGATGTTCGTATAATTGAACTAGTAAAAGAGAACTGAGCTTCCAACAAATTTATTTTTAAACGAAAGGATGCGTTTTTTATGAACAGCCATACTGATTTTACAGGACAAGTAACAAAAATTCGTGTCTTAACGCTTGAATCAATGCCTTTGGTCCGTTTTACACTGTCCAATGAGCAGCAAACTTTTAATTGTCTCATAAAAACCTTGTCATTGCGCTTTCTAAACGAGGTCATCGAAAACTCCGAAATTACTGTCTATTGTATTTTCAATTCGCGAAGTCAATTTGTAGTCAATCATTATGCAGTAAAGGGTCCTACTGCAATCCAATATTTTTTCGAAACCAGTCCTTATCCCAGTGAACATAAATCATGATTTTTCTTTTACACAATCCTTCTTTAGACCGATTTAAAAAAAAAAAAAATGATACACTTATAAGAAAAAGTTAGTAGGGAGCAAATTATGTCAAAAAAAATAGATCTTGGTACAATTATTTTGCATATCTTTGTTGGCATTGGTGCATTTTTTGGCGGCGGAGGAGTTTTATTAGATCCCTCTGGTCAGTCCATGGGAGTATCTACTGACATGCTGGTCAATGGGCCTTTTCATGATTTTCTGTTTCCTGGCCTATTTTTATTTTTTGTTTTAGGAACTGGAAATCTGTTAGCTGCTTTTTTAGGAATAAAAAAACAAAAACTGACTGCTTATTTCAGCTTTGCATTAGGCGGGATTTTAGCTCTTTGGATCTTGATCCAGTGTTATATGCTTTATGCGATCAGCTTCTTACATGTTCTATTTTTCTTGATTGGCATGATACAAATGATCTTAGCCATTCTCCAAGCTTTTGATCGTCAACTTTTCCCCGCGACCTACTTCTTAAATAAAAAAGCTGAATGAACTGTTTCTGCTTGCGAGTAAAACAGGAACTGGGAACAAAGACGCTTTTTGTCTTCGCGACAAGTGATCTTTTTACCGAAACAAGCTAGTTCATGAAGCGGGACACTGAAAAGCTGAATGAGGCGGTTTAGATCTTGCGCAATCATAAAAATTATTGACACATCGCAATATTCATTATGACTGACAAATAAAACCCGTTAAAAAGGAGAGTAGCGGGCTCCTTTTTAACGGGTTTTTTATTTGCTGCTATTATTTTGTTCCAAACAACCGATCGCCGGCATCACCTAGACCTGGAACGATATACCCGTCCTCATTTAAATGATCATCTAATCCGGCACAATAAATATCTACATCCGGATGAGCCGCCTGCAAAGCTTTCACTCCCTCTGGAGCTGCAACTAAACAAACAAACTTGATGTTTGCTCCGCCGCGCTGTTTCAAAGAATCAATGGCCATGATCGCCGATCCGCCAGTCGCCAGCATTGGATCTACAACAAATAATTGACGTTCATCAATATCCGGCGGAAGTTTAACAAAATACTCTACAGGTTCTAAAGTTTCATGATTTCGATATAAACCAATATGACCCACTTTAGCTGCAGGTATCAATTCAAGCATACCATCTACCATGCCGATGCCGGCGCGTAAGATAGGGATAATAGCCACTTTTTTCCC
>JAATEZ010000063.1 GCA_015655485.1 Lactobacillales bacterium
CCTTTTTAATTACACAACAGGTTTTCTTATATTCTTTTTTTAAGTGAAAGGACTGTGCAGAGTATTTTGTGATTCAAGAAAGAAAATTTTTTATTTGACATCTTTATTTTTTTGTTCTATTATTTATCTTTAGTAAGTATCTTCAGTAAGTATTTATATGCTTTTTTAATTGGAATCTGGAGGATAAAAATGAATGAAGAATTAGTTAAAAAAATTTTTCGTACTTGTGCCAGGGCGAAACGTTTGACTGATTTTATGCCTAAGCTGCCGGACGGGATGACTCCTCGCCATCTCCGGGTGATGGAAGCGGTGGTGGAGATCAATCAGGAAAATGGTGTAGCTTGTATAGGGGATATTGGTCATTACATCAATACGACACTGCCAAGTATCACCCATTTGATCAATGAGCTGGAAAAATTAGAGCTGGTTATCAGAGTTCCTTCTACTAAAGACAAGCGGATCACACAGGTTGTGCCAACTGATTCAGGAGTCTATTTTTATGAAAAATATATTCGGGAATATCACCGGCACATTGCTGAACTTTTTAACGATATCACTCCCCAAGATTGTGAAATCATGATAGAAACGATGAATACGATTTATTTACTAATGAAAAAAGATAAAGAAGAACGAGACAATGGGGGAAATCTGTAGATGTATAAAAAATTATTTCAATCCTTGCGGTCATTTAGGAAAAATTCCATCTTGACCGTCATTTTTATTGCTTTAGAAGTCGCAATGGAGATCATGATCCCTTTTTTGATGGCAAAAATCATTGACAAAGGTTTTGAAACCAAGGATATTAGTTATATCATAAAAATTGGCAGTATTATGTTCTTTTGTGCCCTATTTTCAATGACTGCCGGCGTTTTATCCGGGAAGTTTTCTTCAGAGGCGGCCGCTGGTTTTTCAAGGAATATTCGTAAAGATGTTTTTGACGCGATCCAGACCTTTTCTTTTGGCAATATGGACAAATTTTCTACCCCTAGTTTGATCACGCGGTTAACAACAGATATCACCAACATTCAAATGGCCTATCAAATGGTGTTGAAAATTATTGTACGGGCTCCTTTGATGCTGCTTTTTTCTTTTGGTATGGCTTTGATCATCAATGCACGCTTGGCTTTGACCATTCTGGCGGCGATCCCTTTGCTTGGCGGGGCTTTGATTTTTATTGTGATCAAAGTTCATCCGATTTTCTTACAAGTATTTAAGAAATATGATTTTTTGAATCAAATCGTGCAGGAAAATATCAATGGGATTCGTGTAGTCAAATCTTTTGTGCGAGAAAGAGAAGAAGTCAAGAAGTTTCATGTGGCTTCTGAGGAAGTCAAAAAATATTTTGTTAAGGCAGAGAAAATTTTGGCTTTAAATAGTCCGGTGATGCAGTTTGCAATATATACATGTATGCTGCTTATTTCATGGTTTGGCGCAAAATTTATTGTTGCCGGAAGCATGACTACTGGAGAGTTAATGAGCTTTATTGCTTATTTGATGCAGATTTTAAGCAGTCTGATGATGATCTCGATGATTTTTGTGATGGTGGTTATTTCTGAGGCCTCTATTGAACGAGTTGTTGAAGTGCTGGAAGAAAAAAGCGATTTGTCCAATGGGCCACAGCCAATCTATGAATTGGAAAATGGCGCGGTCACGTTTGAACAAGTAAGTTTTAAATATGATCCCAAAGCCGCTAAGAATGATTTAGAGAATTTAGATTTCACTATTCTTTCAGGTGAAACGATTGGGATCATTGGCGGAACTGGCAGCGGGAAAAGTTCTCTGGTCCAGCTCATTCCCAGATTATATGATGTTGTTAGTGGTGTGGTAAAGGTTGGCGGAAAAAGCGTCAGAGATTATGATTTAGCCACATTGCGTGAAGAAATTGCAGTGGTTTTGCAAAAAAACACTTTGTTTTCAGGGACTATTTTAGAAAATCTACGCTGGGGCAATGAAAAAGCGACGCTGGCCGAAGTACAACGAGCCTGTCAGCTGGCCCAGGCGGATAGTTTTATTCAAGAATTTCCAGATAAATATGAGACCTTGATCGATCAAGGCGGATCCAATGTTTCTGGCGGGCAAAAGCAAAGACTGTGTATTGCCCGAGCACTTTTAAAAAAGCCCAAAATTTTGATTCTGGATGATTCTACCAGCGCGGTGGATACCAAAACAGATTCACTGATCCGTAAAGCATTTCGGGAGGAAATCCCGGAAACAACTAAGATCATTGTAGGCCAACGGATATCATCGATTGAAGATGCAGATAAAATCATTGTTTTACATGAAGGCCAGGTCAACGGTATCGGGACTCATGAAGAGTTGCTAAGAGACAATGTGATTTATCAAGAGGTTTACTATTCACAAAAAAAAGGAGTGGGAATGGATGAGTGATCGACCAATTTCAAGCACGTTGCATCCTTTGAAAACCTTTCAACGGCTTTTCGGCTATATATTTAAAGGATATAAGCTCCAGCTGGTTTTTGTTGTGATCAGTATTTTGATCAGTGCGATTGCCGGGACTTTAGGAATCGTCTTTACAAAGGTCCTGATCGATAATTTTATTGTTCCGTTGATGAAACAGGAAAATCCTGATTTCTCGCAATTATTATCCGTTCTGCTGATAATGTTGGTTGTGTATTATGTAGGAGTCATCTGTACTTATATCTATAATCGGTTGATGATCATTATTGCTCAGGGAGTTCTTAAGGACATCCGTGATGAAATGTTTGAACATATGGAAAAATTATCGATTCGTTATTTTGATCAGCATACGACCGGTGATGTGATGAGCCGCTATACGAATGATGCGGATACTTTGCGGCAAATGATCAGTCAATCCTTGCCGCAAACTTTTTCCGCTCTCATAACGGTTATCAGCATTATTGTGGCGATGTTTGCTTTAAATATTCCGCTAACGTTCTTTGTCTTATTCATGTTATTGATCATGGTAAGTGTGACGCGTCTGGTAGCGAATAAAAGCGGGCAATATTTCTCGAAACAGCAATATGCGATTGGCGAGGTCAATGGTTATGTCGAAGAAATGATTGAAGGCCAAAAAGTAGTAAAAGTATTCAATCACGAAAAAAGGGCGCAAGAACAGTTTGCTTTGCTGAATGAAAATTTGTACCAGCAATCGGCACTGGCTAATACGTATGCCAGTATTCTGATGCCGATTTTAGGGAATTTAGGGAACTTTTCTTATCTTTTGACAGCAGTTGTCGGTTCTATTTTGTCGATCACAGGGATCGCTCCATTAACGTTAGGGGTTTTAGCTTCTTTTGTCCAGTTTACTAAAGCGATTACTCAACCCGTCTCGCAAATTTCGCAGCAACTTAATTCAGTCATTATGGCGATCGCTGGCGCGGAGCGGATCTTTAATCTATTTGATGAAGTTCCGGAGGAAAATTCCGGTAAAATCCAGCTGGTCAATGCCAAATACAATGAGACTGGAAAAATAGAGGAAACATTAGAAAAAACCGGTCAATGGGCTTGGAAAAAAATGGAACAAGATGGATCCGTCCACTATATTCCCTTAACAGGAGATGTACGTTTTAAAGATGTTACTTTTGGGTATAATAAAAATAAAGTTATTTTGCATGATTTAAGCTTGTTTGCTAAACCAGGACAAAAAATTGCTTTTGTTGGTGCGACTGGCGCAGGGAAAACGACGATTACTAATTTGATCAATCGGTTTTATGATATTGATGAAGGCGAGATCCTTTATGATGGATTAAATATCAAATCCATCAATAAAAATGACCTGCGACGATCATTAGGCATCGTCCTGCAGGACACCCATTTATTTACTGGTACGATTCGTGAGAATATTCGTTATGGCCGTTTGGAAGCGACAGATGAAGAAGTGATCGCTGCCGCAAAATTAGCTAATGTTCACGAGTTTATTTCAAAGTTGCCGCATGGGTATGATACTTTTATTACTGGAGATGGCGGCTCCTTGTCGCAAGGACAAAGACAATTGTTGGCCATTGCCAGAGCTGCTGTAGCCGATCCGCCAGTATTGATATTGGATGAAGCGACTTCTAATATTGATACTCGGACGGAATCGATCATTCAAAGAGGAATGGACAGCCTGATGAAAGGCCGAACGGTTTTTGTGATCGCTCATCGTCTTTCTACGGTTCGAAACTCAAATGCCATTATCGTTTTAGATCAAGGACGAATTATTGAGCGCGGGTCTCATGATGATTTAATGGAACAAAAAGGAAATTACTATCAGTTATATACAGGGGCTTTTGAACTTTCATGATTTTTAGGAAATGAAACCGGGTCAAAAGTGTTCGGTTTCAAGAAAAGTTGTTTTTGACCCGTTTTTTTTCGTATTTAAAGCCGACTCATTCGTTTAAATTGATGGGTCAGCTTTTTTGGGGATTTATAGAACTTATTTTTTAGCTCCACAGATCAAATCTTTGTGAAAAATGTACAAAAATATTTGTGAGGCTGCTTATTGTATAAATTTTTGGGCTATTTGCTCAAGGTTTAATGAACTTGTTCAGCCTTTCTTGAGAAATAGTGTATAATAGGAGATGTTTTTTAGAAAGGGCTTTCTTGATTTTTAGAAAAATAAAAATTTATATAGAAAGCTTTAAAAAGTTGAATGGTAAAGTTGGGAGTGTGGAAAAATGATTCAAACGGATCATGATCGTTACGAAAAAATGAGTTATCGGCGAGTAGGACATAGCGGATTGCGATTATCCGCGTTATCTTTGGGAATGTGGCATAATTTTGGCGGTGTAGATCCTTTAGAAAATGCACGTGCTATTATTCACCGAGCCTTTGATTTAGGGATTACTCACTTTGATTTAGCCAATAATTACGGGCCGCCAGCTGGAAGCGCGGAAGAAAATTTTGGGAAAATTTTAAAACAGGATCTGGCCGGATATCGGGATGAGTTGATCATTTCAACAAAGGCAGGTTATCATATGTGGGAGGGTCCTTATGGGGAATGGGGTTCTCGTAAACACATCATTTACAGTCTAGATCAAAGTTTAAAAAGACTCGGTTTAGATTATGTGGATATTTTTTATTCCCATCGCCCGGATCCGGATACTCCATTTGAAGAGACTGCTTTAGCACTGGATGCGGTTGTTAAAGCAGGCAAAGCTTTATATGTCGGTCTTTCTAATTATTCTCCGGAACAGACCGCAACAATGATGCATTTTTTTAATGAACTCAAGACACCTTGCATTATTCATCAGGATCCATATAATCTATATAATCGAAAAATCGAGAATGGGCTGCTGCCGGTTCTTCGGGAAGAAAAAATGGGGCTGATCGCATTTAGTCCTTTGGCTCAAGGACAGCTTACTGATCGTTATTTAAATGGGATCCCCCAAGACTCTAGAGCAGTTAAAAGTGGACGATTTTTAGATGTGGAGCAAGTAGGAAAAACGATTGAAAAATCTCGAAAACTTAATGCTGTAGCTCTTGAACGCCATCAGACGCTGGCCGAAATGTCTTTGGCATGGCTGTTAAAAGATCCGCTTGTTGCAAGCGTCATTATTGGAGCAAGTAAAGTAAGTCAAGTAGAAGATAATGTCAAGGCCTTGGAAAATTCAGATTTCTCAAATTCGGAATTAGAGAAAATCGAGAATATTTTAAAAAAAGAGTAAAGAAACGTGAATAGAATTAAAAAAAGAACGCGAGGAAAACTTTTAAAGTTTTAATCTCGCGCTTTTTTTATGGATTGCTGAGTGATAGATGAAAGTAAAAATGAGTTTGTTCATTTTTTTATATTCTACTTCTCAATTATTGCCCTAAACATTTTTTGTCTCAAGATTTTTGGATCGCATCAAATGAATTTAGGTCATCGAACTCTTTTTCTTAGCAAACTTTTAGGAGCAGGCCGATCATACGTAAACCCTTCTCCGAGTGCTTCGTGGACATTTATCACAGAAATAAAAGCATTACTGTCGATTTCTGTGATGATTCGTTTGACTTCGGCAATTTCACGCGGGTTCACAACGCAATAAAGAATCAGTTTTTCTTCTTTTGAGTATCCGCCCTGACCCTTAAAAAAGCTGACTCCTCGTTCCAGATCGGCAAAAATCGCTTCGGCAATTTTTGTACTGTGATTGCTGACCACAAGGACACCTTTAGCAGTATAGGCACCATCTTGGACAAAATCGACGACGTTGCTAAAAACAAAAGAAACGATCATGGTATACATCATATGTTTTAAGTCTAGGTAACAAAGGGAAGCAATCAGAACCATGACATCTAAGGCTAAGAGAGAACGTCCCATGGAAATACCTGCTTTTTTTTCGAGGATCCGCGAGATAATATCCATTCCGCCCGTCGTTCCGCCTACACGATAAATAAAGCCGCTGCCAAGCCCTGCACCAAGCCCCGCTAAGAGCGCGGCAATCAATAGATCATGATCTAAGTTGATCGTTAATGGGACCCGCTGCCAGACCCACAAACAGACAGATAACGAAATCGTTCCAAAAGTGGTGTATACAAAAGAGCGTCTGCCTAATATTTTTGCGCCAATCAAAATCAAGGGAATATTTATAAGCAGTGTTGAATAAGCGGGATCAATGCCAAATAGATTAAAAAGAATCAGCGTGATCCCTGTTACGCCGCCTTCAGCTAAATTATTTGCTATGTTAAACATAACCAGACCAAAAGCATAAAGATTCGTTCCTAAAAAAATTACAAGGATATCTGTTATACGATATTCATCTTTTTCCATTTGGATCATCCCTTTCTATCTGTTCAATTTTTAGCACAAAATCCTTGTGTTTTATTAGAGTTCTTCGGCATTTGTTATCTTTCGGCTGATTAATGTCAAAAAAAGTTTTGAGACGAAAAGGCCGCCATGCCTTTTCATCTCGGCTGCATAGTTCCAATTTTTAGGGAACTAAAAGGCATTTTTGAAAGGCCGGACAGGTTCCCTCAGCATTTCAGAGTCCAGCTTTGTGAGGCAGACCTTTTCGGCAATAGTTCAGGATAAATTCACGATCGAAAACGATCGCTACAATTTCCCTTTCCCTATTGCTTAAGGTCTACAAGCCTCCCTCAGCATTTCCTCATCAAATGGTTTTTTGGGGGTTGGCGGCAAGTTTTGCAGCAATGGCTTTTCCTGTCGGAGTGACTGCAAGTCCGCCTTCTGCCGTTTCTTTAAAAATGGAAGGCATTTGCTGGCCTACTTGTTTCATCGCACCAATGACTTCATCAGGGGGAATGACACTTTGGATCCCGGCTAAAGCCATATCGGCTGAAATGAAGGCTTGAGAAGCGCCCAAAGCATTGCGTTTGACGCAAGGGACTTCTACTAATCCGGCAACAGGATCGCAAATCAAGCCCATCATATTTTTAAGGGTGATCGCGACGGCCTGACCTGCTTGAAATGCTGTGCCGCCCTTAAGTAAAACCAAAGAAGCACTGGCCATTGCACTGGCAGAACCAATCTCGGCTTGGCAGCCGCCGGCAGCTCCGCTGATCGAAGCATTGTTGGCGATGACTAAGCCAAAGGCGCCGGCCGTAAATAAGAAATGGATTTGCTGCAGGCGGCTCAGCTTTAATTTTTCAGTGACCGCGCTTAACACTCCTGCTAATACACCGGCACTCCCCGCTGTTGGCGTAGCACAAATCAGCCCCATTTGAGCATTCACTTCATTTGTAGCGATCGCATTTCTGACGGCGGTCAAAATGGTTGTTCCGCTTAAAGTTTCTTGACTATCCAGGTAACTTGCCAGCTTTTTTGCATCGCCGCCAGTTAGTTTTGTGACCGATTGGACTCCGCGAACTCCTTTTTCTACGGCTTTTTCCATGACTTTAAGCTGGTCATCCATTTGCTGGAGGATGGCTTCTTTTGAACGACCAGAATTTTCCATTTCGATTTGGATCATCATCTCTGCAACAGAGGAGTAATTTTCTGCTAAATTTACTAATTCTTCAATGGACTGAAACATAATAACCTCCTATTTTCTGCTCATCCAGAAAACATAAGAATTTTCTCGATGATCGTTGTATTTTATTCGAAAAAATTGGCACTTTCTAGTTTAGAAATCTGACGTAGTTCTTCCAGAATTTGTTTATTGGGTTTTTGATCGACTTCAATAATCATGATCGCCTGATCGCCCTTAGAAACTCTGGTTACGGTCATGGTCCCGATATTGATCTCATTTTGGGAAAGGATACTTGAAACTTTTGAAATCATGCCTGGCAGATCTTTATGGACAATAATAAGTGTGGGTGTCCCTAAAGATAAATGGATTTTAAAACCATTTAACTCAGAAATTTGAATGCTGCCGCCGCCAATTGATATCCCTAGGATATTCAATGTTTTTTTGCCGTTGGAAACAATGAGACGAACAGAATTAGGGTGATCCGCTTTTTCCTTTTTCATACTAAAAGAAACATCCATGTTGTGCTCGTAAGCCAGTTTAAGTGAACTGGCAAGTCTGGAATCATCTGGGTCCATACCTAAAAGGCCGCCGACTAGGGCGATATCCGTTCCGTGTCCTAACCCTGTTTTGGCAAAAGAATCGTAAAGGTAAATTTCCACTTTTTTCGGTTCCTCGCCAAAAATAGTTCGGACAACTTTACCGATGCGGCAAGCGCCGGCGGTATGAGAACTGCTCGGACCGATCATAGTCGGGCCGATAATATCAAAAACACTTTTAAATCGTTGTTCAGTCAATGGAATCCGCCTCCTGAGTTTTTTGTTTTACAGCTTTTTTTTAGAGCGCAGAATAAAAAGGATTGCAGGCAATCCTTTTTTCTTGTGTCGCAACTCTCTTGATTTTGATATCTCTGAGATCTTGATCGGAAAAATTTTTAAGCCGTTATTTGATTTAAGTTCATATTTTTGACTGGGATGCGATCAACACTCATGTATTATGTACGATTTGACATTTTAAATGGAGCTGCCGAAAAAACAAGTGTCTATTTAAATGTTCAAGTCATCTCTTTCTGTGTTTGAGCTAAGCAAAGTAAATAGCAAACTAGCTAGTAATTTACTATTTGCTTCGCTTGAAAGGTCAGGAATTTTAGTTTGAAAATAAGATTTACAGCGAGAGATTCTTCTATTGCTACTATATCAGATTTTGCGTATAAAAACGAGTGCCGGATAACAAGTAAAGAATTTTTTCTGAATGTTTGTGAAAATTTTGAATGAAGCATCTTTCTAACTGCTTTGCTAAAAGCCAGAGAGGACTCATGTCTATTGTAGGATTAGTATAAGCAAAATGAATTCTCAATCCAGATAGATATTTCTCATTAGAAACTGGTGATTTTTTTATAAAAAAAGAAAGGTTTTTTTGAAAATCTGAGTTGATTTAAAGAGATTTTACTTGTTAAAAATATTCTGAAAAAGAGAGGTCTTTTCTTTGACGAATTTTATCTTATTTGTTATGTTTATAAAGTAATAATAAATTATATCTGAATAGGGGAGCGGACAAAATGAGTAATTTGATCAATCAACAACTTTTTGATTTTGAAGCAGACGCTTATCGTCAAGGGGAATTTATTAAAGTGAAAACAGCAGATGTTTTGGGCAAATGGAGTATTTTTTTCTTTTATCCAGCTGATTTTTCTTTTGTTTGTCCAACGGAGCTTGGAGATCTGCAGGATCATTATAAAGAACTACAAGAATTGGGATGCGAAGTTTTTTCTGTTTCAGAAGATAGTCAGTTTGTTCATAAGGCCTGGGCGGATGCTACGGATACGATCGCTAAGATCCAATATACGATGCTGGCCGATCCAAATGGAAAAATTGCGCGTTTCTTTGGCGTTCTAGATGAAGAGGCCGGGCAGGCTTTTCGCGGCTCGTTCGTGATCAACCCTCGTGGTGCAATCAAAGCCTATGAGATCCATGATATGGGGATTGGGCGCAATGCGGACGAATTAGTTCGTAAATTAGAAGCCGCTATGTTTGTAGAAGAACACGGTGATCGTGTTTGTCCAGCAAATTGGAAACCAGGCGAAGATACGATTGCTCCAAGTTTAGATTTGGTCGGAAAAATTTAATTTATTGATTTAAAAAGTCAAGGCTCTTCTCAACATTTCGAGGCGGAGCCTTTTTTAACTGAAATAAAAGGAGCGGAAAAGAATGGATCATATTTATGATATTGCCATTATCGGAGGCGGCCCTGCTGCTTTGTCAGCAGGGCTCTACGCAGGGCGTTCTATGTTGGATGTAGTCATTTTTGAAAAAGACAAAGTTGGCGGTCAGGTGACCACGACGTCTGATGTGGTGAATTATCCTGGCATCCGTAAGATCACTGGACCAATTTTAATGGCAGAAATGCATGAGCAGGCAGCCTCTTTTGGTGTGGAATTTTTAACAGAGGAGATTAATAAGGTCGATTTTACTCAGTCTGAAAAAGAATTGACTGCGAAAAATGGCAACATATATAAAGCTCGGGCCGTTTTTATTGCGACCGGCGCTTCGGCTAACAAAATCGGGTTTCCGGGAGAAACGGAATTTACTGGTCGTGGTGTGGCTTATTGTTCAACGTGTGATGGTGAATTTTTTACAGGATTGGATATTTTTGTGATCGGCGGAGGTTATGCGGCGGCCGAAGAGGCAGTTTATCTGACTCGCTATGCGAAAAAAGTGCATATGGTCATTCGGGAATCTGATTTTACCTGTGCCGAAATGACAGCTGATCAGGCCAAGAAACATCCGAAAATAGACATTGTTTATAATACAGAAGTTAAAGAAGTCAGTGGTGAGGGCTTAGTACAAAAAGCTGTTTTTATTAATAACCAGAC
>JAATEZ010000131.1 GCA_015655485.1 Lactobacillales bacterium
CTCTTCGGGAAAAACCAGACTCATTATGAAGCAGGAAACTTTACTCCGAAAATATCGATCACTACTGAAGCTGGCAATATATCCATCCACCATGTATCAGATAACAGTGAAAATGATTCTTATGAAGATGGAAACTGAAAAGAGAATCTTTTATTGATCGCTGCAAGATTTGTCAATTCGCATAAAAACGCCTGTCTGTTGGACCAGAAGTACTTGCGGCTTATCAATACCGTGGATTTTTCCACCGCCCAATTTATCAAATGACTTAGTTTTAGCTACTTTAAAACTAGGTTTTTTTCTATAATGGCCGATTTTGATTAAAATATCGTAGAAAGAGCAAAAAAATGGTAAAATATATTTTGTAAGATCAGATTGGGATTTAATAGGAGGAAATATATGATACGACTAATTGCATCCGATATGGATGGAACATTACTGGATGAAAAAATGAGTATTTCTCAAGCGAATATCACTGCGATCAAAGCAGCTCAAAGTAAAGGAATCAAATTTATGGTTGCGACCGGAAGAGGATATTATGAAGCAAAGCCTGCACTAGAAGAAGCGGGAATCGAATGTGGAATGATCGCAGTCAATGGGGCCCAAATCATCAATGCTGCGGGAGAGGTCCAAACCAGCGTCCGCATTGATAGCAGACAAGCGGAAAAAATCATGGCGATTTTAAAACAATTAAATATTTATTTTGAAATTGCCACAAACAAAGGAGTCTACTCTGATAATCAAGCGATGCGTCTTGAAAAATCAGCAGAAATGCTTGCTACGAAGATTCCCCATCTAACTTTCAAAATGGCTATTGCTATGGCTAGTGTCCACTTAGATATGCTTCACATTATCTATATTGATGATTTTAAAGAGCTCCTGCTAAATGATGAAATTGATATTTTAAAAATCATTGCTTTTGATGAGGATGGACATGATATCTTAACTCCAGCTCGAAAACAAATTGAAAAGATAAAAGATCTTGCTGTTACTTCTTCTTTCGTCAACAATATTGAAATCAATCATATTGACGCTCAAAAAGGCATCGCCGTCGCTCATGTCGCTGACAAATTAGGGATCCCATTAAGCCAGGTCATGACGATCGGCGATAATTTCAACGATATCAGTATGCTTGAAATGGCTGACGTCAGCTTTGCCATGGAAAATGCTGAAGCTCAAGTAAAAAAAGTAGCTAAATTTCAAACAACTACAAACTTGAAAAATGGTGTTGGAAAAGCGATTCTTCGGGCTATAGCTGATGATTTGTGATCTTATTTTTGTAGAATCTTCTTTGATTATTTTTTACAGGTAATGAAAAATCAAATCTAGTGAAAAGAGGTGATCCCTTATGTCTGAATACTTTATCCAGCAGCAGCTTTTATCAGAAAATACACGTACGTTGGTGAAAAATGAAAAAGGTGCTTCTATCTATCTGTTAGTAGGCAGGTGGGGAACTAGAGGGGATGCTCTGTCCTTATATGCCATGAATGGGGATATCGTTGCCAGTATCAAACAAACCTCATTTACAGCTGGAGCACGTTTTGAACTCTATCAAAACTTTGAAAAAGTTGGTGTAATGAATCGCCTTTTAACATTCAGCCGTGATTATTATTATATCCAACAACTTCATTGGGCTGTCGTCGGTGATATACGTAATCATCATTATTCTATCTTTTACAAAACTCAAACTATTATGGACATGATGGAAGCTACTTTGATTTCAGGTGATTATTATGTTCTTTCTGTATCCGAAGATCGTGACGCTCCAATATGTATTTGTATTGCCTCAGTTCTGAATTATTGGCTGGTCAAGCGTTCTAAAGGGCCTTTAAAGGGCCTTAAAAAACAATTAGACTGGACGATCGATTAGGGTTCAGAAAAAAATGCAGACTCAAAAAGCAAACACCGGGTCATTTTGAAGACGCGTCAGAAGCGTGCAGCAGAACACTGCAGAACTCTTCTGAAAACTCTAAAAAGGATCCTGAGCAAAGAATTAGCAATAGTTCTTTACTCAGGGTCCTTTTATTGGATTCTATATTTTCTTTTGCAGATGATCATAGTGATGATTACTGAGCACCACTTGACCAACTGTTCTAAATCCCAGCCGTTCATATAATTTCTTAGCCCTGAGATTATTCTCATCTACATTCAAACCAATTTTATTCCGCTTCTCTTCTTTAGCCGTCTTTGGCAGTGCTTCGATCAAAGCCGTCCCTATACCAAGACCGCGGGATTCGGCTGAGATAGCGATAGTATCTAAATACCATTCATCAAAAAAAGATTCCCGTTCTTCAAACAACCGATAATTTTCACTATAGCCAGCTTCTTTTAAACATAATTGTAAAGGAGCATCCACATGAATTTCTTCGGAATCCGGATAGCCAAAGGCAACTCCAATGACTTGATCATGCTTTTCAAAAACAAGACCTCTTTTATAACCAAACCGATATACGGGATCACAATAGGCTATTTCAAGAAAATGACTTAATTCATTTTTAGAGATAAGTTTTAAAAGAGGCAGTTCCATATCTTCCAGCACAACGAAAAGCAGCTCTATCACTGTTTGGGAATCTTCCATCCTCGCTTTCCGAATCATTTTCTTAACTTACCTCCATGACAAAATGATTGAAACAAAAGCAAATCTCTTTAAAAGATAAACAGCTTTTGAACCGTCATCTGTTCATTTTTTAAGAGGATGAAACCAAACCAAAAAAGCTTTTTTATCCCCTTTTTCTTAATTATCTAATGGTTACTGTCACATTCCTGCGACCCCAGCTTTTACATTCAGCAACTGTTTTAAAATGAACATCGATGATATTCCCTTTGATCGCACCGCCAGTATCTCCCGCGATAGCGATCCCATAACCAGAGACTTCTACCATAGTTCCGAGAGGAATGACACTTGGATCGACCGCGATCACCCATGGATTTGTTCTTAAATCTATCCCATAAGCGGTAATATAACCGGAACCAGGTTCTGACATTGAATAAGCAGTAGATTCCATCGTCATCGTAGTTCCTTGGCTGCTGCCGCTGCTTGTGCCTGAATCACCCTCACTTGACTGAGACGATGCCACTGTTGTGGTTTCTTGCACTGACCCTGAAGTATTTGTCGTATTTGCCGTATCTGCACTACTGTTACTGCTGCTTGCGGCAGAGTCAGCAGCACTCTGCTGAGCCGCTAACTCTGCTGCTGCTTGTGCTTCTGCTTTCGCCTTTTCTTCAGCCGCAGCTTTTGTTTCCTCCGCCTGACGAGAAGCAGATATCTGGATCAATGAAGACTGATTATCTGCAAGTTTCTGTTTTAACGAACTCAATTGACTATCTAAAACGGTTGTTTCAGACTCGAGTTTTACTTGGTCAGCTTCTAAAGAAGACTGAGTTTTTTCTAAAGTGTCTTGCAGATCATCTAATTTTTGTTTATCTTCATTCAAAGAATCAATTTTAGATTTCTCAGCATCTTGCAAGACCGTCACTGCATAAGCACGATTCAGAAAATCTGAAAGACTGCTGGCATCCAATAATACCTGGATAGTTCTCTGAGAAGAACTGTTCAACTGCATATCTTTCATCCGTTCTCCGACAACTTCCTTGCGTTCGTCAATTCGAGTTTGTGTTTCAGTGATATCTGATTGGGTATCAGAAATTTTTTGCTCTGAATCAGAAACTTTCTGTTTTAATTGTTCCATCTCTTGATATTTTTCATTCACATTTGTTAAAGCCGTTTGAATATCATTGTTTACCTGTTGGACTTCTTGAGTCGCACTTGCTTCCTGTTCTTTCAACTCATCCACAGAAGCTGCGAACGTTATCGGTGGGAAAAGTAAGCTGATAGAAAATACCAATCCTATTAAAACAAGCTTTTTAGCGGTTTTCATTTAAACAACACCCTTCAATCCCTTCATTTCACGCAAAGTTCATTATAACGTGAAAACCCCTTCTATATGTTACGTTTTGATTACAAATGTTTACAGTTTCGAAAACAGCCTTATCATTTAGTAATATTTTTATAGAAAAAGGAGCGTTTAAACTTCAAACCATTATAAAAAAACTATTTGTTTTTATTGCGACTGACTTTTTCATAAATACTTTTATACAATTCCCGCAAATCCTCCATGCTGTCAATATCCTTTAATTGAAGATGAGAATAATTCCGCATGAATCTGCGCTCGGTAAAATTAAGATGAGGCATTTTCCCCCCATTGCGTCTCTCTTCTTTAAATGCTTCTAACCATTCAAGCCCCTTGATTTCCAACTTTTCCCGTTTACTTCCAGCTTCGTGAAACAAGCTTTCTGTCCGCTGTTTCACCTCTTCTTTCAAAACCGTTCTTTGGATTGAAAGTTCTTTCTTTTTTTCCAGAATAGCCTGACTCCATTCTCCGGCAGCTTTTTGGAAGGCTTTCATATTTATGATCGTATAAATAATATCTATTGAAAATAAAATCAAAAGAACTGCCGGCAATCCGAACCCAAAGTGATAAGCTAAAAACCGCTCTAATAAAATCACCTTTGGATGTATGACTTTCACGATCAAAACACAGCCTACTCCCCAAAATAAGGAAACAGGTATAGCTACTCGACCATTTATGTTGAGTGGAACCGCGGAATAGTTCCACCAAGTAGCATGAAAGAGCTTCTCCAAAATAAAACTGGTAAAATACTCGATCACCGTTACTAAAATCGCTGACAAAAAATAGAGAAACAGAACATTATTTCTAAAAGGATCAAGAAAATACAACACACTCAGGATCCCAAATCCATAAATTGGACAATAGGGACCGGTCAAAAAACCTCTGTAAACAAATTTTTTTGCTTTCAATGAGCAATAAATGGTTTCCCACAACCATCCAATGAAAGAATAGATAAAGAAAAATAGAATGATATCTACTGTTATTGCCATTTATACACTCCTTCTAATTTTTTTAATTTAATATTCAACCGTTTGCTAAGCCCATCACTGAACCTGTTTCATTTTACCAGAAAGAAAGTTATCTGTCTTAAAAAAATTTTTTATTTGTATTTAAAAAGCAAAAGTTCACTTTAAATATAAATTTTATTGGGTTACAATAGGAAGATATTAGAAATTTTTGAAAGGAATGATTTGATGTTTATTTTACTTAAGTATGCAAAAAAATATCGAAAACAAATCATTCTAGGACCTTTTTTTAAATTGCTGGAAGCTGTTTTTGAATTATTTTTACCCATTTTTATGGCTCATTTGATTGATAACGGTATTGCCAAAAATTATTTAGCCTATATCATAGACACGTCTTTACAAATGCTTGCCATGTCGATGATTGGTCTATTCTGTGTAATTATTTGTCAATATTTTTCTTCGATCGCTTCTCAGGGATTTGGAACGCAGCTCCGTAAAGAATTAATGAAAAAAATCAATACTTTTTCCTATACTGAATTGGATTATTTTGGTACAGCAACTTTGATCACTCGAATGACCGGCGATATCAATCAAATCCAGCTGGCATTGGCTATGTTTATACGCCTCGTTATCCGCGCACCTTTTTTATGTATCGGCTCTTTGATCATGGCTTTTTATATTCAGCCAAAAATGGCTCTTATTTTTCTACTCGTCCTCCCTTTTTTTTGTTTAATTTTATATTTGATCATGCAGAAAACGATACCACTTTATCAAAAAGTTCAAAAAAAAATTGACACTTTCAATCAATCGATTCGGGAAAATCTCAGCGGAGTTCGTATTATCCGTGCGTTTGCCGGAAAGAAAAAAGAAGAAGAAAAAATAGACCGCTTAAGCGATGAATTGGCAAAAGCCTATACTCGAGTCGCTAATATTTCTGCTTTGCTTAACCCCTTGACCACGTGGATCATGTATATTGCTATTATTGGATTACTTTATTTTAGCGGACTGCAAGTTGATTTTGGAAATATGCAGCAGGGGGAAGTTCTCGCTTTGATCAATTACATGACGCAAATGCTGCTGGCTTTGATCGTTGTAGCAAACTTAGTCGTGATCTTCACGCGAGCTTCCGCCTCGGCTGGTCGTATCAATGAAGTTTTTAATTCAAGCTCCAGTATCACCGAGCCCAAACCAGATGAGGCCAGTTTATCCTGCTTTCAGTCACCCAATAAACTCGATGTGCGCCACGTTGATTTCCGCTACACCAAGGATAGCGGTCTTGCCCTTTCTGACATCCATTTTTCCATTCCTTATCATACTACTCTAGGCATCATCGGACCAACCGGAAGCGGGAAGAGCACTCTGGTTCAATTGATCCCGCGTTTTTATGATGTCACAGACGGGGCGATCGCGATCGATGGAACGGACGTTCGAGAAATCCTTTTGGATAAATTAAGACAAAGAATTGCAATCGTTCCGC
>JAATEZ010000059.1 GCA_015655485.1 Lactobacillales bacterium
CAAATTTTTCATCTAATGATTTAGCCGTCAATAAATCTGCTTCTGCTTTTCCTCGCTTGAGCTTTTCTTTGTCCAGCCCTTTTTCTAAATTTTCTTTTGTTTTTCTGGCCTGCTGCTGCTGTATAGTCAACAGGGCCAATTGCTCTTCAATACTGTCTTCCGCAGCTATTTGATCTTGAAAATCCGGCGTCCATTTGATCTGTTCCAGCCGCAAACGGATCGTCATCTCCAGCGTATTCCATTGGGCTTCAAGTTCTTTCTTTTTTTCCTTTAAGAAAAGCCCAAGTTTTCGATAAATATCTGTCGCGAAAAGTTTTCGTAAAAGTGCCTCTTTTTGATTGCTGTCCGCATTCAAAAAACGTCGAAATTCTCCTTGCGGCAAAAGAACGATTTGGCAGAACTGGACCGCATCCAAATGCAACAGATCCTGAATATAATTTTTGATTTCCGTCTGTTTGGTATACTGTTCAAGTTCCTTTCCAGCCAGGTTTTTTACTGTCAGAACTGCTTTAGCCGGCTGTTCTTTTACACCCGTTCCTTTTTTCTTGACCAGTATTTGTTCAGGGGTGCGTTCTATTTTATAAATTTTTTTCTGATGTTCGAAAGTAAATTCGACGCTGGTGACTTCGGCTGGTTCCGCAAAATTAGAGCGCATTTCTTTACCCAACCGCAGTCCTCCCGAAGTAACTCCGTACAATCCAAAACACATCCCGTCAAAAAGTGTCGTTTTTCCTGAACCGGTTTTCCCACTGATCAAAAAAAGAGAGGCATGATCAAACTGAGTAAAATCAATGGTTTCTTGTTTGTAAGGTCCGAAATTCTGCAACTTCAACTCTAGTGGTTTCATGCTGACTGGTTCTCCTTTATTTCTGCTCAGTAGTTGTACTGGTCAAACCTGCTTGCAGCCAATTCTCCTGATTTTGCGATAGAATACTTCCCGTCGTTGCCGTAAAATATTTTCTGAATAACTGCTCCGGTGCTAAATCTTCAACCCCTTGTTTAGAAAATTGGGCACCTGCCAACTTGATTGGTCCATTCGCCCGTTCTAAATGAATAATATTTGGATAAATGCTGCGCAGCTGATTCATGACATTAGGGATCACTTCTTGATTGGTCAACAAAATACCAATATAATCTTCCCGCTCCACCTGATGATAGAATGACGGACTCATCAAAGTTTCAAAGGATTCTTCCAGTTGTATGACGTCTCTTATTGGATCGATCGGGTAAAACTCCTGTGAAGATCCATTTTGATCGACAGACACGATCCAAACCCCCTTTGTCTGATCACGTTCTGCTAATGAATATTTTAAAAGCGATCCGCTGTAGCGGGCATTGCCTGTCTGCAAAGCATTTTTGGAGTGCAGATGACCCAAGGCAACATAATCGAAATCTTTTAATAAACTAAGCGGAACGAGATCCAACCCGCCTACAGTAAGTTTTGTTTCAGATTCACTTTTTTCACTTCCAGCCACAAAAAAATGAGCGACTAAAATCTGTCTCGATCCAGGTTTGAAATACTGTTTCATTTCCTCAATGATCCGTTTCATGGCTTCTTCGACCGTTTTTATCTCCTCATCTTGAAAAAAAAGCCGCGCCTGGACCGGTTCGAAATAAGGAAGCAAAAAAAACTGGATCCCGTTAAATTCTATCGGCTGAATGCTTTGATCGATCCGTGTATGTAAATAAAAATCAGTCGCTTCCATCCAAGGCTGTCCCGTCTCTAAGCGAATAGGACTGTCGTGATTTCCTGATATAGCAAAGACAGGAAATTTATGCAGCAAATTCATATCGATCACCATCTGTTGAAAAATTTCGACAGCCTCTGTGGCAGGAACACTGCGATCATATAGATCTCCGGCTATAACGATTGCATCCACTTCCTGCTCTTGAGCTATTCGCAGCATCTGTTCAAAGGCGGCTTGCTGTTCCTCAAGCAGATCATAGCCATGCAATTTTTTCCCAATATGCCAATCTCCTGTATGTAAAAATTTCATTTATTCTCCTCCAGCATCAAACTTTTACTTATACAATAAAATACCTTCCTACTATTATACCAAATATTAGGTATAAATAAAAAAAACAAGGATTACTTTTTAAGTAAACTCTTGTTTTCTTTCGTTTTTTTCTTCTTGAAAAGGAAAAAAACTTTCAATGCTCATTTTTTAGAAAGTTCTGCTTTTTTCTTTGCCGGAATATAAACAAAATTTGGATTTGTTTCAAAATCAATTTTCTGAAAAGTTTGATTCATCCGCTCTTCAATTTGATTGATCCCATCTTTATCCAGCTTTTTGATATCCTCCGTTTGAATAGGATCACCAAAACTAATCACCACTTTTTGACGTTTCAATAGTCCGCCTAATGTGAGTGGGCCCTGATAGACAGCGGGTATCAAAGGAACTTTTGCTAAGCGGCCGATCAAAGCCGCTCCACCTTTTAATTCCTTAGAGTAGCGCGTTCCGCTGGGAAACATGATCAAACTTAAATCCGTTGACTTCAAAGACTTTATTGGTGTCTTTACTGTACTGGGGCCTGGACTGTCGCGCTTCACTGAAAAAGCGTGCGCATGCACTAAGATCCACCGTAAAATCGGGTTTTTAAAAA
>JAATEZ010000440.1 GCA_015655485.1 Lactobacillales bacterium
GCGGTGGAGACTCCGCTTTTAGATATATTAGGGAAGGTTTTTGAAGTTCCTGTTGCGGCACTTTTAGGAGATGGACAGGTCAGGGAATCTGTCGAGTTTTTGGGTTATCTTTTTTATGTCGGTGATAAAGATCAAACAGATTTACCGTATATTGATGAAGCTGACGCTGAGGATGATTGGGGCAGATTGCGCCGTAAAGAGGCACTAACCCCTGAAAATATTGTTGCCTTGGCGAAAGCCAGTTATAAAAAATATGGTTTTAAGAATTTTAAGCTGAAAGGCGGCGTTTTGGATGGTAAAGAAGAAATCAGGGCCATCAAAGCGCTCAAAAAAGAATTTCCTCAGGCGCGTATCACATTGGATCCAAATGGAGCCTGGTCTTTGAATGAAGCGATTGATCTATGCAAAGATATGCAGGGGATTTTAACGTATGTGGAAGACCCATGCGGGGCAGAAGGGCGATTTTCATCACGGGAGGTCATGGCCGAATTTGTAAGAGCGACCGGGCTGGCTACTGCGACAAATATGGTCGCGACGGATTGGCGGGAAATGAGACATGCTTTAGCTTTAAATAGTGTGACGATTCCCTTAGCCGATCCGCATTTCTGGACTATGCGCGGCTCGGTCAGAGTCGCACAGTTATGTCATGATCTGGGGCTGACATGGGGCGTTCATTCAAACAATCATTTTGATATTTCCCTTGCAATGGTAGCTCAGGCAGCGGCAGCGGCACCCGGATTTGTCAATGCGGCCGATACACATTGGATTTGGCAGGATGGGCAGGGACTGACAAAAACCCCTCCTCAAATTATAGACGGATGTATTGAAGTTCCGCGTCATTCTATAGGTTTGGGTATTTAAATTGATCGCGAGAAGCTGGCGAGTGCCCATCAGTTATATGTTGATAAACAATTAGGTGCCCGCAATGATGCTTTGGCCATGCAATACCTTATCAAAGATTGGCAGTTTGATTCTAAAAAACCCTGTTTAGTTCGGCTATAAAATCAAATTTTAAAGAGAAAAGAGTGGTGAAACATGAGTCCAAAAATTACCAAGATGGAAGTCATTCCGGTTGCCGGGTATGACAGCATGCTGATGACCTTAAGCGGCGCCCATGCCCCATATTTTACGAGAAATATCGTGATTCTGGAGGATGAGACAGGCAATCGCGGAATTGGCGAGATACATGGAGGGGAATTTACCCGGCAGCAGTTAGAAGCCAGTATTCCTTTGGTTGTGGGAAGACAGATCGCGGATTATCGGAATGTCTTAACCGAGATCCGGTTAAAAAGAATGAAATCGGTACAAAACACTGGGGAGGGTTTACAAAATCTGGATTTGAAAAATTTAAAATTTGTGGTCCAGTCTGAAGCCGCTATAGAGTGTGCGATGCTTGATCTTCTGGGAAAATATTTGAATTTGCCGATAGCTGCTTTATTGGGTGACGGTCAGCAGCGTTCCGAAGTCGAGTTTTTAGGGTATCTGTTTTATATTTCGGATGCCGGGAAAACCGATTTGTCCTATCTTCAAAACGATGATATCAGTGATGACTGGGGAAAAATCAGACGGCAGGAGACGTTGACTCCGGAAGGGATCGTTGCACAGGCCAAGGCCGCGCAAAAGAAATATGGGTTTCATAGTTTTAAGCTGAAGGGCGGTGTATTTAGCGGAAAAGAAGAGATGAAGGCCGTTCAGGCTCTGCACCAGGCTTTTCCCGATTCGAGAATCAATATTGATCCCAATGGTGCCTGGTCTTTGGAGGAAGCTATTCGCTTATGTAAGGAAAATAAAGAGGCGGCAGCTTATATTGAAGATCCATGCGGGCCTGAGGGCGGTTTTTCAAGTCGTGAAATCATGTCCTGGTTCAAAATGGCTACCGGCTGTCCTGTGGCTACTAACATGATCGCTACGAATTGGCAGCAATTTTATCATGCTGCCACTTTAAAAGCTGTAGATATTGTTTTAGCAGATCCGCATTTCTGGACTTTAAACGGCAGCATACGCATGGCACAGATATTAAACGAATGGGGTTTGACTTGGGGTTCGCATTCAAATAATCATTTTGATATTACCTTGGCCACCTTTGCTCAGGTAGCCGCCGTCGCTCCCGGAAATATTACCGCCATCGATACGCATTGGATTTGGCAGGATGGTCAAGATTTATGCGACAATGCACTTAAGATCAGAAACGGAGTCATTAAGATTCCTGACCGGCCGGGTCTCGGAATTGATATCAATCTGGATAAGGTCGCCAAAGCTCATGAATTATATCAAAATATGGCTAATCATGATCGGGATGATGCGATGGCCATGCAATATCTTATAAAAAATTGGCAGTTTGATTCAAAAAAACCGTGTTTAGTACGTTAATAGACTTCCCTTGTTTTAGCTGAAATAATTTTTTATAATGTTTGGCGTAATGTTATTTCAGGAAGAATCCTCAAATAATCAGATCTAAAAATCTGATCATTCGGGGATTCTTTCTGCTTTAAAAAGAGAATTTCCTTGAAATTACAACTCTTGCTCAATTTTGTATTAAAAGCAGAAAAGTCCGGATAAAATTTTCGATAGAGTTTTATCATCCGTTCAGCAAACGCTTTTTTAAATCTGTCAGACGGAAATAAAGTAAAAATTTCACGTAGATATCCGGATCTGACAGATCGGTTTTAACGATTTTTTCAATTTTTTTAACGCGATAAAGCAGGGTATTTCGATGAATATGCAATTTTTTTGCTGTTTCCGCACTATTTTCAATGGATTCAACGTACATTTTTAGTGTAGGCAGATACTCTGTCCCGTTTTTCTTATCAAAATTTTTTAAAAAAGTAATTTCCGGGGCGGTGCAGGCCGAAATTTCCATGTGTTCCAGCGGAACGGAAAGGATGCTGTCAGTCAAAAAATCAGTATAAAAAAAGATTTTTTTTTCGGAGGACAGCTTTGGGCCGATAGTGAGCAGCTTTTCGACCTGCCGTCTGTGTTCTGTTACTTTTGAAATGCCGGAAAAATGCATGCTGATTCCACAATAAACTTGAAATGAAGATAGAAGCATCGTGAGTTTGTTGTTGATATCGGCCTCGCTGTTTGTTTCCGGCAGCGAATATAGGAGAATAAATAAAGTGTCTTCGATGATGATGGTAAGAAATTTGGGAAACATAGCGTTTAGAGAACTGTTGATATATTTTAACATTCCCTGATTGCCCGAGGTTTGTGCTCGGACACCAATAATTTGATAGTCTCCATTAAAAGAGGTATTCAGATTGTCTTCCCACAATTTTAATTGTTCCGGAGATTGTACCAGATCATTAAACAGGTTGCGGATAAAAACTTTTACCAGAGGATTTCCGGAAATGTTTATGGATATATTTTTGCTCATTTCAATTTCTGCAGCTTTGACAAGAATTTTCAAAGCTTTGCCGAACGCGGGACGATCCTTTTCGTGGGTGCATACGATTGCGGCATATCCTTCGATATTGTGATTGATTTTGATGGCTTTCATTAGTCGGGGCTGATCTGCTACCGGCCCCCAGTCTACCCAGGAAATATCGGTATTTTTCGAAGCAGTTTCCATGTATCTTTCTTGATAAAAACTCAGGATCATTTCTTCAGGAGCATGCCCTTCCTTAAGCATGGTATCCCATACCCAGTCTCCCAAACAGGTTTTAGGAGCGATTCCCAGAACCTTGAAGGAAGCATCAGTCAGAATGATTGGGGCTTGAATGACTTCATAGGCAGATTTTGTGATCGTCGCGACTCCCCCGGCAGCCAGGGCATCCAATATTTGTTGATAAAGCAGGTCGAAATCCATTTTTTCATCTCCAACTATTTTTATAGTATTCCCGAAAAATCTGATCCGGTTTCATTTATTGGAATCAGCTGATTCTGGCAAATGGAAATTGAGCAATGTTTCAAAATCACAAAGACCTTTGACAGGGATCGGGAAAAAAATTTTACCTTCTTTGTTCATTATCTAACAATATCTATGCTTAAATCAATAGTTTTTTCAAATAAATCAACAAAAATTTCCTTTTTTTAATAGTTGTTAGAAAATATTTTAAATAATTATTTCACAAAACTTTTAAATAACAATAAATGTTGGCCCCTTTGTTGTTGTGCAAGTGCACAATTTTAACCTGTGTGTTTTAGCACTTGAACATATACATTTTGGTTTTAACAGCTATAATTTGGTTGAATTCATTGATAATAAGCAGAAATTTTTAGAAAAAGAAGGATGGAATGATAAATGAACTATGAAAAACTCTTTACTCCATTTAAAATCGGAAAAATGGTGGTAAAAAATCGTGTGGTCATGTCGCCGATGGGATTAAATGCCGGTCATACGGATGGGACCATTGACAATGATGAAATTGCTTATTTTGAAGAACGTGCCAAGGGAGGTACGGGAATGATCATTATGGGCTGCCAGTTTTTGAACAAAGAATTGGCGCAAGGTTCGCTTGAAGGTTATCTTGATCACCCCTATGCTATTCCTCAATTGACAAATCTATGTGAAACAGTCCAGCGGTACGGAACGAAAATCTGTGCTCAATTAAGCTGCGGCACCGGGAAAAATGCTTTTGCCAATATGTTTGGGGAACCGCCTATTTCCGCTTCGGCTATTCCTTCCATGTTTAATCCGGATCTTATCTGTCATGCTTTGACCATTGCAGAGATCCATAAAATTATGGAGGAATTTTCTTATTCTGCCAAGCTATTGAAGGATGCCGGTTTTGATGCGATCGAGGTTCATGCCCATGCCGGTTATCTGGTTGATCAATTTATGTCGGCTGTTTGGAACAAGCGGGAAGACGAGTATGGCGGAACGCTGAACAATCGGATGCGTTTTGCAGTGGAGATTGTTGCCGCGATCCGCAAAGCAGTGGGACCGGATATGCCGATCCTGTTCCGGATCGCCTGCAAACACCTTTTTGAGGGCGGCCGAACCTTGGAAGAGAGTATGCCGATGCTGAAAATTTTGGAAGAAGCCGGGGTCGATGCTCTGGATATTGACAGCGGCAGTTATGAAAACATCGACTATATCTTTCCGCCTGCCTATCTTGGTGATGCCTGTATGGCAGATGTCTGTGCGTCAGCGAGAAAAGCTGTCTCGATCCCTCTGTTAAACTCGGGCAATCATACGCCGGAAACAGGCCTTGAACTGATTGAATCAGGAAATGCAGATTTTGTCATGTTTGGCAGACCCTTGATCGCCGAACCCTTTTTGGCTAATAAATTATCCGCCGGAAAGAGAAGTGAAATTCGTCCCTGTATTCGCTGCAATGAGGACTGCATTGGCCGGATCTTGACTCGTTTAACGAAGATCAGCTGTTCAGTGAATCCTTTGGCCGGCTTTGAAAACCGGATGTCTATTGAAAAAGCGGCTCACCCTAAGCAGGTCGTCGTGATTGGCGGCGGTCCTGGAGGCATGGAAGCGGCAAGAACTGCGGCGATGGCAGGTCATCAGGTGACTCTTTATGAAATGAGTGACCATTTAGGCGGCCAGCTTCAAAGCGCGGCCACACCTTCCTTTAAAAGCCAGCTGCGCGATTTAATCCGTTGGTATCAGGAACAATTAACTTTGAAAGATGTGACGGTTCATTTAAACAAAAAAATGGATGAAAATTCGATCGAGCTAAAAGAGGCAGATGAAATTATTGTCGCGACAGGAGCAATTCCTGTAAAACCAAAAATCAAAGGGATTGAAAATGCTGTAGATATCCTGTCTGCTCATATTCATCCGGAAAAATTGCAGGGAGAAACTATTCTGTATTGCGGCGGCGGGTTGTCTGCCTGTGACAGCGCCTTAGAAACAGCAATGAAGGGTCAAAAAGTAGCGGTTGTGGAAATGCTGGATGAAGTAGCGATCAATGATCATTTTATTAACAAGGCTGCGTTGATTCCCATGCTCCATAAGTATGATGTAGCTATTTATACCGGTTATAAAGTTCTTGAAATCAAGACTGATGGAGTGACGGCGCAGAAAAAAGATGGTAGTGAGATCTTTATTCCCGCTGATACGACGGTCTCTGCTTTTGGGATGATGTCCAATAAGAACCTTGCTCAAGTGATTGATGAAAAATATCATAATAAAACGAAGATCATTGGTGATTGCAGCAAAGTCGGCAAAGTCGGCAATGCGGTACGAAGCGGTATGTATGCCGCCATGTCTATTTGATAATTTTATGTATATTCGCAAACTGGCTCTCCATTCAGATCCTCTGAAGCATCTGAATGGAGAGCCAGTTTTTATTTAGAAAAAAACATTATTGTTTTCACTATGTTTTGTAGTATAATTGCTATTGTGCAAGTTATTATATGGTTTATTGATTCGTTTATTATGATATATAAAACCTTAAAAAAAAATACTAGTGAAACTATGCATTTACGTATATTGGCTGGTTTGGTGCGTTGCAATTGTTTTGGTGATATGGTATGTTCATATATGGATGTAGTACCTATCAATTCATAAGCTAGGCGGATCTGCGCTGATAAATTTGCGCAGTTGAATTGTTTAATTTCTAGCTCCAATGTTACTAATTGTTTTTGAGATTGTGATGCTTATTATAATATACCCCAGCATCACTTAAACATATGAGTTCTATTAGAGAAGGGATACAAGATAGATTTTATTAAAATCAAAAAAAGGACAAGTACTTTCTACGTAATGTAGTTATTTATCTTTGGTAGGATGCTTTGTTGTTAAATTGGTTGATATTACTAAGTAAATCATTGCTTAAATCAATGTTTTCGTTAGAATTTGTGGAGAGCAAGCATTCACCAAATTTAAAACGTTTTTTTATTTATGTCACTGTCTTTTTTTATTTGATTGTATTGAGAAGTAAACAAGTAAAAAGGAAAAATAAAAAGATAGTTATTTTAAGCATATTATTTAGTAATAATAACAAGTTGTAATTATAGATAGGAGAAACACATGAATATTTCAGTTTTTGGTTTAGGTTATGTCGGTCTGGCGAATGCTTTGTTGCTGGCGCAGAATGAGTCGGTCATAGCGTATGATATTGTACCTGAGAAAGTAGATAAGCTAAAACGCGGGGAATCTCCGCTGGATGATCAGGAGATCATTGAGTTTTTACAAAGAGAAGATTTGTCAATTGAATTTACGACTGATTTTGAAAAGGCAGTCAAGCACGCTGATTATTGTATTATTGCTACACCGACTGATTATGATGAGAAGCAGAACTATTTTAATACTTCCACAGTGGAGGATGTCATAACAAAAGCTTTAGCGGTGGATCCTAAA
>JAATEZ010000335.1 GCA_015655485.1 Lactobacillales bacterium
AAAATAGTTGTTCCTGTGGAAATTCGCATGTTTCGCTGCCGAAAAATACGAAGGTGAATGAATTAGCTTTGCAATATTTGGCAATAAATAATGCAGCTGTCAAAGATCTTCCTGCGGACTTAGTTGTAGCCACTCATGTCTGCCGCGGCAACTATCATTCTACCTGGGCTTCCAGCGGCGGCTATGAACCCATAGCAGATGTTTTATTTGCTAAAGAAAATATTCAAGCGTATTATTTAGAATTTGATACAGACCGTTCCGGAGATTTTCAGCCTTTGCGTGAAGTCACACCGGGAAAATTTGTTGTGCTTGGTTTGGTTTCATCAAAAATCGGTACGCTGGAAAATAAAGAGGAAGTGATCAAACGTATCGAAGAAGCCTCTGAATATGTTGATTTGGATCATTTATGCTTGAGTACTCAGTGTGGTTTTGCCTCGACCGAAGAAGGCAATATTTTAACAGAAGAAGAGCAGTGGGCCAAGATTGCTTTTGTCAAAGACGTGGCCAAAGCAGTGTGGCAGGAAGCTTAAGGTAGGCAAAACAGAATTTTTGTGAAAAGAAAGTAGGAAGAGATGTGGATGAAATAGAAGCATTTTGTCATCGTTATGGAGTGGCAAGAAAAAATACCAGTTCACTAAAATGGGATGCGCTGCAAGAGAGATTTGGCGATGTCTCTCTTTTACCAATGTGGGTCGCTGACATGGAATTCAAGATCCCCGAAAGTGCCGAGCAAGACTTGATCGAACGGATCAAACATGGTGTTTTTGGCTATACGATCGTGCCCGATTCTTACTATGATATTTTTTTTAAATGGATGTTGGAACGACACCATGCGGTCGTAAAAAAAGAATGGCTGCGATTTGCTACGGGAGTGGTCAATTCTTTTTATTGGTTAGTCAATGCTTTGACTGAACCGGGGGATTCGGTGATCATACTAACGCCGGTCTATTACCCCTTTCAAAATGCAGTGACAGACAATAAGCGAAATTTGATCACTAGTGAACTGATGAATAAGGAGGGCAGATACGAAATTGATTTTGCTGATTTTGAAAAGAAAATCATTGAAAATCAAGTAAAGCTGTTCATTCATTGTTCTCCGCATAATCCAGTCGGCAGAGTATGGAAGAAATCTGAATTAGAGCAGCTGCTTGCCATTTGTGCCAAACATGATGTTTTCATTATTTCGGATGAGATCCATCAAGATATTATCAGAGAAGACGTTGAATTTGTCAGTGCACTGGCTTTTGAAAAATATTTTGAGCGCCTATTCGTGCTGAACTCTGCTTCAAAAACTTTTAATTTGGCTTGCCTGCTTCATTCTCATGTGATCATTCCCGATGAAAATAATCGCAAGGTTTATGATCAATATGCCAAGACCATCCATCAGGCAGAAATCAGTGTTTTAGGAATGGTGGCTGCTGAGAGCTGCTACCGTGACGGAGCCGACTGGCTGAAGGGTTTGCTGAATGTGGTTGAATACAATTATCAGCTGCTGAAAAATATTTTAGCAAAAAGGGCTCCCAAAATTTTTATTAGTGAAAAAGAAGGAACTTATCTGGCTTGGCTCGATCTGAGCAGTTACGTAAAATCAGCACAGGTCCGTGATTTTGTCCAGAAGAAATGCGGATTGGCCGTAGATTATGGAGAATGGTTCGGCCCGCATACACAAAGTTTTATCCGTATCAATCTGGCGACGACTCCTCAAAATATTCAGTATGCAGCGGAACAAATCGCGGCAAATATTGTCTGATATAGTTTTATCTCTCCAAACTGCCGGTCCGTTTTAATTTTAATTTTTTAGAGGCCGGCTCATTAATGAATGGGCCGGCCTTAACTACGAATAAACGGTGAGTACACCTATGCGGAACAAAAGATATTCTGATATTGAATAGGGAAAATTTTTTTATTCTGAAACTTTCTACGGGATGCTTGGTCAATAATAAAATTATTTTAATGCTGTGATTTAAAACAAAGCGCGAAGGAAACAATAAGGATTCCTGTTATGACTTGGAACAATCATTGCATTTTTCTCTGTTTCTAATTTTATTTAAAAAAATTAAATATATTCATCGCGGATTGAAAAATTTATTTTTAATGAGTGGATGTATTCTTGCTACTTTTGTTATCAGTTTGATTTTATCCTTTTTAAGCGGAAGCAAAATCAGCCAGACTAAGTCTGAAGAATCAAACATAGATAATGAAGCAGAACCAGCTGTTGAAATTATTTAGTGTCTGCTTGCTAATGGTTTCATACCATTCTATCAGCATTTTGGGTCCGTTTTTGATGATAAAACTGTAGAGTAATGGACGCCAAAACAGGAAAAACGCTGCAGTTGCCCTGAGCAGGCGTGAAGACTTGACCTGTCCGCAACCTAAGCTTCGGCCGCGAACGAATTAGGCAACGTATTATTTCTATTGTCTTACGTTGCCTTTGAGGCTCGCGTCTCAGCAGACTACAGGCTCCTGAGTTGGCCTGGCTGCCCTCAAATGACAAGGTTATGCATGCTGGCGTGGGCAGCTGCTGAAACTTATTAATCAGCAGACACTATTTAAAGATAGTATTGAATTGGCAAGATCATTTTTAAAAAATATTTTCTTCGTTGCATTGCCGATTGATAAACAAAGAAAAAGTACCGTTTAGATATATATCCTTTATACTCTAAACAGTACTTTTTCTTATACTTAATGCTATTGGCTTTGCTTATTCGGGGGACAGAAAGCTATTTCTTTCTCTTTTATTCAATCATCTTGTTGAAATTCTTAGATTTTTATCTTTATCGACTGGTACTTTCCAGTGACACTTTTTCATCTAAAGCATACACAAATTCATATTCGCCCGAACCAACTTCCACATAGGAGCAGTCGCCGGTGTTTATTAGTTTCTCATCAGTAGAGCTATGTTCTAACCCTTCTTTCATATTTGGAAAATAAATTTTTGATTTTGTGTTGGCCGGAACGGCTACTTTCATAGACATCTTTCCATTGGAAATTTTCCAGCTGTTCTTGATTTTTCCATAAACGGTATCTATTTCTAATGAAGCATTGGAGATTCTCTTATCCAGGACAGGCCGGATCGCTGATTCTTTATAACCCGGCTGGCAGCGCTGGATCCCGCCGATATTTTCGTACATCCAAATGCCTACACAGCCGAAAGCGTAATGATTATAAGATACAGAGGTTGGAGAGCCGTCCGGTAATATCGCCTGCCAGGCTTCCCACATAGTTGTCGCTCCCATTTTCACTTCATATAGCCAGGAAGGACATTCATCTTGAAATAAAAGATCATAGGCCGTATCGATTTTTCCGGACTCTTTTAAAACATCCAGCAGAAATGGAACAGATAAAAAGCCGGTATCTAATCTGTTGTGATTGTTTTTTATTAGTTCCAGTAATCGATTGATTGCTTTTTGCCTGAATTCTTCCGGTATAAGATTAAACTTAAGCGCCAGGACATAGATTCCCTGCAAACGGGTATCAATAAGGCCGTTACTTTGGATATATTCATTTTGAAAGGCAGCTCTGACTTTTTTATTTAATGCCTCATAATAGCTCGCATCTTCTTTATTTCCTAAAATTTCGGCAGTTTTTATCATTAAGTCCGTAGAATAGACATAGAATATGGTTGGAACGATATCCATAGTTAAAAAGGCACTTTTAGCCATATCCACATCTGAACCGTCTTCACTATAACTTGCACTGGGTGTCAGCCAGTCGCCAAAATGAAAATTCGTATTCCACAGATACTTTTGCCATTCTCTTCTTTCAGCAGTCATTTCTCCTTTCAGCTTATCTGAAAGCTCATTTTCAGCTGTGTATCTGATATATTCGACCCATTTTTTCATCATAGGATAATTATCAGACAAAACGGTGGTATCTCCATAGGTTTGATACATTGTCCATGGAAGGATCACAGCGACATCGCCCCAACCAGCGGAACAATGGGTATTATTCGGCATTACTTCGTTAGGATGATAGGCCGGCGGGTAAGGAACTATATTAGGAATTTGGCCGTCGCTTAATTGCTCTGCCGCTACATTGTTCAACCAGCGCCTAAAGAAAGCATTCATGTCCATGTTCACACAGGCGGTTGAAGCAAAAATCTGAACATCTCCGGTCCAGCCGGCTTTTTCTCTTTGAGGGCAGTCTGTTGGGATAGAAACCATATTCCCTTTTTGGCTCCAGACAATGTTTCTTTGCAATTGATTCAATCGTTCATCTGAGCAAGTGAATTTAACGGTCTGATCCATATCTGAATGAAGGATTAAAATTTCGAAATTATCCAGCGTCGGTTCTCCCGGAAATCCGATGACTCTTATATATCTGAACCCATGATAAGTAAATTCCGGATCAAATATTTCCTCACCTTTACCGCTTAAAATAAAAGTATCTTCCTGATTCACATATTTTCCGATGATATTATTATAAAAATTCCCGTCTTTATCCACCACTTCGGTATGATCCAAAATTATTTCAGTACCTCTGTGACCCGTAACCTTCAGCCTGGTTCTTCCCGCAACCACTTGTCCCACATCTACGATCACTTCACCCTTTTTCGAGGTCCATATTTTCTGAGGTTTGAGCACTTCGCAGATCCTTACAGGCGCCCCCATTTGACCTTTTAAATTGCTCAAAGCATATTTTTTGACCTCGACACCCGCCCAGTTGGTATCGTCAAAACCATATTCATCGAAGCCGTCAAAAGATAATGTGGCATCCATTTTTTCTCCTACAAATAAATCAGCGTATTTTATTGGACCCGATTGAGATTTCCAGCTTTTGTCCGAACAAATGATTTTTTTGGAATTATCTGTAAAAGTGATCTCCATTTGCAATAATCCCGCTAATTTATCGCCGTATTGACAACTTTGACCATTGATCCCGACTTTGCCTCGAAACCAGCCGTCACCTATGACCATCGCAAGGGCATTGCCGCTCTCTTCAAACAAATAATCTGTCACATCATAGGATTGATATTCTAAGTAATCATTATAGGCACTGTGACCGGGAGCAAGTTGCCTATCGCCAACTCTATTTCCATTTAAACGCAGATAATAAATTCCGTGAGCGGTCGCATAAATTCTGGCTCTTTTTATTTTTTTATTGATCAAAAAATCTTTTCTGATGAATTGTGCCGGTTCCATTTTTATTTTGTTTTCATCAACTCTGGTCTCAGTTTTCCCTAAGTCAAATACCAGCTGCGGCGGTTCGTGAAAAGCCGGATCCTGAATCGGCTCGATCCATTCGGCTGTCCAGTCTTCTGCTGAGAGTAATCCTGTTTCAAAAAAAGCTGCTTTAGCAGTTGAATTTCCTGTTTCATCCCAGATTTTCACTTCAAATTGATAGATTGATGTTGATTCTAAAGGCAGACCTGAATAAATGATGTCCCTGTTTTTTTCCGAATCAATTTTTTCTGTATCCCAGACTATTCTGTCATTTTCCGTTACTTTGATTTTATAGGCTTTTTGTTTTACATTTCGATTTTCTTTATCTTCAAATTTCCATTCGATAACGGGATCCACACGTCCGATCCCAATCGGATCATTTAAATAATCACATTTTAAATCATATATTTTTAACGTCATTTGTATCACCTTTCACTATAACTTTTTGATTTGCCTGAATTTGTATTAACGAAAAAATACCCATTAGACTAAATATTAAACCAACTATTAAGAACAAGGATGCCTGAGTTTCTAGATGAAGCACATATTGAATAAATTTTAAAATGTAAGGAGAGATAAAAACGCCTACATTTGAACCGACGATCATTAGAGAGGTTGCAAAAGTTTCAGATCCTTTAGGAACGATGGTTGGAATTTTGGTAAAAATAGCCGGAACCAGCAGCACGGATGCAAAGCCGCAAATTATGACTAATACAGCTGTTAGCACTACATTTTTTGAAAAAAATATTCCCACAAAAGATAAGCTCATCAGAAATAAAGAAGTTGTTATAGAAAACTCTTTAATTTTTTTGTAGATAAAACCAAAGAAGAATGCAGAAATAGTAGACGTGGCTGAGAAGAGCGTTAAAATAGTCGCTCCGTTTTCAACGTTGCCATAGCCTTTTTCAATTAAAACTGTGGACAATTTTAAAGTTAACACCATGAACAAACTCATGATCACAAATAACAATAATCCGTATTTTATCATTGCACTATTAATTTTCACTTTTGCCTTTTCCATTTTTTCCTCTTGATTGACAGTATCTTTTTTAGGATTAGGAACAAACAGTAAAAAAAGTATTAAACAGGGAATTCCTGCAAAGTAGACTAAAAACATATTGTGCCAACCGGATATCATCAATTTTCCCGCAATAAAAGTTAAGGATGCCGATCCTAATCCTTGAACAGCACTTTGATAGCCGATTAGTTTTGCCCGCAGATCCCCTTCGAAAAAATCCGATATCAGACTGACAGCTAATGAATTATATAGACCTAAGCCGATCCCCATGGTAAATCTGGAAATTAAGATAAGCGAAAAACTGTTAGAAAAGTAGGGAACTATCCCTGATACAACAGCTAGAACTAAACCTAAGACCACTGTTTCTTTTGAACCAATTTTTTTCGAGATAAAGCTGCTCAGCAAAACAAAAATCAGTACGGCAAAGGAAGGAATGGTTGAAAGCAGCTCGATAGATGATAGATCCTGATTAGGAAACGCGGCTTGGATCAAAGGTATCCCGGCAGATATAGCACCATATGAGGTGAGAAGAAAGGAAATGGATAAAAGAGAAAAAATAAATATTTGCTTCTTTTTCACGTTAATGCCTCCTTGTTTTTTTAATGATTATAATCACTTGTTTTTATTAAAACCAAATTTACTTTTACTGGAAATTTGATTATAATGACGTCTAAGAGCAGTATAGGTTATTGTTTGCGTTTTCAAAATGACTTGTCTCTATATTTTTAAGTAACCAATGGTCATGTTTAAATATTTTTTTAGTAAATCCAATATTAATGGAGGGAAGCAAATTGAATTTAGCTTTTGAACCAGCTTTATTAACTAAAACAATAGAATTTGAAGACGTGCCCCATGAATCGATGCATTTTATAAAAAACAATCATTCGATTACCTTGTTGGAAGATGACTTCTTTAAATCCAATACCATTTTTTGTTCACTGCATCAATCAAAATGGAACAACAAAGTTCATAATCATGATTTTTTTGAATTGGTATATGTACTGCGCGGGACTGCAGAGATGTTTATAAATGGGATATCTGTGCAATTATATAATGGAGAGGCCTGTCTTTTAAATCCCTCAGCTTTCCATTCGGTCAATAATTTTGATGATACGGATACGCTACTGCTTAATATTTGTATTTCAAAGAAACTAATTAGCCTGACCTATAGCCAACTTTTGATTAAATCCAATCATCTGGAAAATTTCTTTTTTATAAAAAAACCAGGAAAACTGACATTTGAACAAGTTCCATACATCGTATTTCATCATCTGGATAATGAATTGATCCAAATAGTAGAACTTTTAGTTCAAGAATTCTTACTGCCGGATACTCTGCTTAATCGTGTTTTAATAAATCAGTTGTCCGCAATTTTTCTGTCTTTGATCATTAGACAATTTCGGCCAAATAACTTTAAGATACAAGTAAATAAAAAAGATTTACTTATTATGAACTATATGACAGAAAACTTCTCTCATATTTCTTTAAAAGAGTTAGCTGATCATTTTCATTATCATCCCAAATATTTCTCTCAATATCTCATAAAATCTACAGGTAAAACCTTTAGTCAAATTCTAAAAGAATTAAAACTGGAGAATGCCGTATTTATGTTGGAAAATTCTGATGAAACTATTGAAGAAATAATAAGTTTGTGCGGCTACAATAATAAAAGTTATTTTTATAAAATTTTTTTTGATAAATTCAATATGAGCCCCGGGGAATATCGAAAAAAATACCATTGACTGAATTGACGGCGGGGACTTGATTTTCGGCGAAAAAAAGCAGAATCACTGCAATTGGGCAGATGGGTGTCTATTAAAAACCCCAAAAATACTAAAACTATGTATAGAAAAATCAGTGATCAGTCATTGAAAAAATGAAAGAGGCTGGCCCGTTAATTTAAATTAACGGGCCAGCCTTAACTACGAATAAACGGCGGGTCAAAAGCAGCTTTTTTCGGAAATAATCCGAATTATCCAGAAAACGTGAGAAGCTATTTTCGGATCGTTCGTTTTATTTCTTGAAGCTGAACATTTTTGACCCGCCCTCTTTATCTGTTGTCAGCAGTAAATCTAATTCAGACAAAGTTTGTTTTGCATAAAAAGCTTCTGGGGCAGGTTTATCCGAATAACTAGTGAAAAAAATTATTCTCCTATCAATACAATATTACAGGTACGATCTCTGACTCTATTTTGATCCCAATCGATAAAATAGATATATCCGACGCTGCCAGTAAGCAGGGTCTCGTTTTTTATAATAAAACTTTCACTGGCTCCAAATATTGAAGCTCTGATATGGGCATCTGCATTTAGAATCGTCTGTTTTTCAGCCGGATAGTTGGGGTCATCCAAACCAAGTGCAAAGGCTGTATGCAGCGGACCCGGGTATCTGTAAAGGGAATCTTCAGTCAATTCTCTGGGAACGATCTTGTCTAGCAGATGATTCAAATCAGCTTGCAAAAATTCATCACCATTGAAGTCTAAGTCATGCATGAATTCTTCGAAAATCACGGAACAAGTTGTATGGGGAGAAGAAACTACGCAAATGCCATCGGCTATTCCGCTCTCCTGAACGATTTTTTTTACTTGGTCTGTTATTTCATGATAAGAAACCCTTTTTCCATTGGATGTTAAAGTTAAAGATTGATGAGTTACTGCCATTTTGAAACCTCCTGTTTATTTTTTTCGTCTCTGATTTTTACTAAAGCTAAAATCATTTCTTTTACGGCGGCTTTCGGATTTGCAGCACAAACGATCCCGCTGGTTCCGCCTGATCCGTCCGCCCCCAATTTGATCGCATTATAGACATCTTCACCAGTACTGATTCCGGCCGCTTGCAGAACTTTTGCCTGTGGAGCCATTTCTTTGATTGATTTTGTGGTATAAGTAATGTAATCAGCATCACTCGTTTTGCCAGTTCCTATTAATTCAGTCGGTTCGCAAAGGACGATATCCGGATTTAACGAGGCAATCAGTTTGGCTTCAGTGAGAGTATTGGCGCAAACAATGCTGATCAGGCCGGTCTCATCGCAAATTTCTAAGGTTTTTACCAGATTTTCTAGGGTGATTGGATGTTCTGCGTGGTTTAGAAAAGTCGCCTGGATCCCTGCCCCGGCTAGAGCGTCCGGTAAAATGAATCCCATTCCTCTGCCTGTTTTCAGTGCATCGACATGTTGGCTGGTGGGAATTACTTTTTTTGTTCTTTTTGAAATTTCGACCAGATCGACAAGTTGAGCGGTAAAAAAAATATCAACATCATATTGAATGGCCAATTCATCAGCATATAAAGCTAAATCGATACACTTTTCGCCAAAAAGATAGGCCTTGGGGTTAATGACAAGAAATGGAGATTTAAACTGTCTTTTTTTCATCAAAATCATCTTCTCCTTATTTTGTTCCGAAAACTTCGTAATAGTGTGACAGAATTTTTTTCATGCCTTCATTTGAATATTTCTTTAAGGCAAAATAATCATTCGGTTTGTTTTTTATGATTTCTTCAAAACCGCCGTTCATGAGATCAGTGAAAATATTGATTTTCGTGATCCCCTCTCGAGCGCATTTATTTAAATTTTGGTCTCCGGTAGAAGAGCCGCCATGGAGAACCAGAGGAATATCAAGCGAATTTCTGATTTCATTCAGACGTTCAAAGGACAATTTTGGCCGGCCTTTGTAGGCGCCGTGAGCAGTTCCGATAGAAACGGCCAAAGAATCCACCCGGGTCTGTTCCACGAAGGCAACGGCATCTTTGACTTCTGTGTAGATTGAGTCAGTCAAGTCATGGTTCTCATAGTTTTCTCCTGAACCGACATGACCAATTTCCGCTTCGACCACAATGTTTCTGGCATGAGCATAATCGACGATTTCTTTTGTTTTTTCGACATTTTTTTCAAAAGGATCGCTGGAGGCATCGATCATGACTGAAGTGAACCCCAGGCTGATCGCCTGCTTAATAAAATCTTTATTCATTCCATGGTCTAGATGTAAAACAACGGGCACAGGAACTTTATTTGCAAAGTATTTTCCTATTAAAGCAGCTTCTTCGAGCGGTAATAAAGCGGTATGAGCTTCTGCAAAAGCTAGAATGATCGGCAGATTTTTTTCTGTTGCTACTTCGATATAGCTGCGGGCAGAGTCAAGATCGATAAAATTGGGTGCAGGTACAGCAAAATTTTCTTTCTGTGCTTTTTTAAATAATTCACTTGAACTGACAAGCATGTCATTACCTTCTTTCAAAATGAGTTTTATTCAGACAAAGACATAATTAAATAAGGTCTGTGGTTATACAACATTTTTCTAATTTAGTTGAGACATCGAAAAGGTCAGTTTTTAGATGATTCAGTTTATAAGTGAGAACGTGGGAAAGAAAATTTTGCGGCATCGACAGGTGAAAACTTATATATTTATAATGACACCTATATATTAATGACAGTTGCAGCGGGAAGTCAATAACAAGGATGCAAGAAAAGCCGTATTCATTTTCCACATTAATGTGGAAAAAAAATGAGTTTACATAGTTTTTAGGGGAAGATATACTCAAATTAGTCGGAAAGGCAAATAAATGAAATGGAAAGAGAGAATGGTGAAGGGATTTTTG
>JAATEZ010000125.1 GCA_015655485.1 Lactobacillales bacterium
ATCTAAAACATCCGAGCGGTTTGTCGCCGCAATAACGATGACTCCTTCATTTCCGCTAAAACCATCCATTTCTACTAGTAATTGGTTTAAAGTCTGTACTCTTTCATCCTGACCGCCACCCATGCCGGACCCGCGCTGACGGCCGACAGCATCGATTTCATCGATAAAGATGATTGCTGGAGCATTTTTCTTAGCGGTATCAAACAAATCTCTAACACGACTTGCTCCAACCCCGACAAACATTTCAACAAAATCTGAACCGGAAATTGAGTAAAATGGTACTCCCGCTTCTCCTGCGACAGCTTTGGCAAGCAAAGTTTTTCCTGTTCCGGGAGGCCCTTCCAAAAGAACACCCGCCGGGATCCTTGCACCCAACTCCACAAAACGTCGTGGATCTTTTAAAAATTCCACCACTTCGACAAGTTCTTGCTTCTCTTCCTCTGCTCCGGCAACATCCGAAAAACGGACCCGGTTCGCTTTTTTGTCCGCTTCTTTAGCTTTGGATTTGCCAAAATTCATGACTCGTCCACCACCGCCGCCTTGATTTCCTTGCCCCATCATCATATAAAGGAAGAAAACCATAACTACAAGCGGCAGAAAACTTAATAACAAAGTCAGCCATGTACCACTACTGGACTGTTGCTTAACGACCATTGAAACATCGGCATCACTGGCCTTTTCAGTAATTTCTGCCATTGTCGTATCGTTAGACAATACAGTCGTTGAAAAACTCTTAGAGGTAACTTTTGTGCTGCCAAAAATAGTCAGTCCGCCACTGTCGACTGTTTGTTCTTTTTTATACTCGCCTGTGATCTCATAAGCTCCGTTGGCTGCTTGAATAGTAATTTTATCGACTTTTCCTGAATCAAGCTGTTCCGTAAAAGTTGAATAATTGATCTCTGGAGACTGATCTCCATTATTTCCAAAAATAAAATACACGATGGCTACCATCGCTAAGATCACTAGCACATAATATAAACCATTTTTCATGCCACTATTTTTTTTATTCATGTAAGCCCTCCTTAACTTTAATGTAATGACAAAAACTTTTTATTCAGAAAGGCACTAACTTTATCCTATCAGATCAAGACCAAGTCGTCTCAACTAATAAAAACAAGGAGCATTCACGTCTGTTTTTTGGCATTACTCTACTTATATAAGTAGATTGTTCGTTTCTAACTACGTATTGTAACATACTTTAATTATTTTTCTTAGTTTTTTGTTTCATAAACTTGTGGTTTTAATACTCCAATATAAGGTAAATTTCGATAATCCTCTGCATAGTCTAAACCATAGCCTACTACAAACTCATTGGGAACAGAAAAACCGACATAATCAGCAGAAATATCCACCACTCGTCCTCCTTGTTTATCTAGCAACGTGACGATTTTAACTGAACTGGCTTTACGATATTTGAACAGATCTACTAAATAGGCCAACGTTCGTCCACTGTCAATGATATCTTCAACGATCAACACGTCGCGTCCTTCAACATTCGTGTCTAAATCTTTGACGATTTTTACTTCTCCAGAAGAGATTGTGGCTGAACCATAACTGGATACATCCATAAAGTCCATCTCCAAAAAGACATTCATTTCACGAACAATATCTGACATAAACAAAGTGGCTCCCTTTAAAATGCCGATGACCAGAGGCTTTGTGTCTTTATATACATTCCCCAGTTCTTGTCCCAACTCTTTTGTTTTCTTAGCAATATCTTCTTTACTATAAAGAACTCTTTCAATATTCTCTTCCAGCATATGTTTCTCCTTCCAAAATTACTCATCTGACCGCTGCCGATAAATGAGTCTGTAATGTATTTTATCAGTTTCTTTCGGAATACTCAAATAAGATTTTTTAAAGGGAATCACCCATAAAATTTTTTCATCCGAGTCTGCTACGATCCATGTCGATGAACGTCTTTCGTTTGAAATTTTCTCATCAATAAAAAGGCGGCGGATTTTTTTGTGGTAGCCGTTTTCCTGCAATTGAATTTTATCATTCGGACGTCTATGACGCACAGTCAGCGGCAATGAAACAGATTCGGAGATCAGAATCTCAAACTGTTGCCAAGCAAACGGTCTCTTAGGGGGCACTGTTTTTTCTTTAAACAAACCGATCCATTGCATTTCCGACAAAAAAGCCGCTTGATCCGGCTGCAACATTAGTGAATCGATTTCCTTGCTTTTATCGATCACTTCTAGCCTTTTTTCAAGCCAAACAAGCCCATAACTTTTTTTTATTCGCCATCCCTTTGAAATATTCAAACTTTGCTGCGGAACAGAGCTAGCCATGAGTGCTAGACAAGACTCCAGCACAGGTTCATTAACAGTGACCCCTTCTTCGATCAACGCTCTTTGAAACCATTCTACAAGCAGCATATATCGAATCGCTTCCGAATTTTTTAAAAAACAGGACAAATCAGTATACCAATTATCTTTGTCTTTTTCATGAATAATTTGTGGAAAAAGGTCATCAACCACTTTTTTTACAATCGCATTGCTATAGTTCAGCTGCTTGGAAAAATTTTCAACTTGCGTTAGAAATTGTGGATTTTCCTGTTTAAAAAAAGGAATGATTTTGTTTCGTAATCGATTGCGAAAAAAAGCAGAGCCGTTATTCGTCTCATCCTCAAAAAAGACCAATTGTTTCTGTTCGGCAAAATCAATCAGATCCCGCTTAGAAAAATTTATAAGCGGCCGAATCAAAGTTCCCGTACCAAAGGATCGTTCTGGCTGGATCCCAGCTAAATTCCGAAGCTGTCCGCCGCGTACCCACTTCATTAAAATCGTTTCCGCCTGATCATCTTCATGGTGAGCTGTCGCTAGATATTGATAATCTTCCTCTTTCATGATCTGAGAAAAAAAATGATATCTGACTTTTCGCGCTGCAGCCTCTAATCCATTTTTTTGCGATCGACCTTCTTTCCAAGTATAGCTAAAAAAAGGCAACTCTCTTTTTTGGCAATATTCTTTTACATACTCTTGCTCTATTTTAGCAGCAGGTCGCAACTGATGATCAACATGAGCGACGCCAAGTTCAAAATGCCGGTTTTTTTTCGCCTCTTCAAGCAAATACAAAAGCACCATGGAATCAGAGCCGCCAGAAACTGCTACTAAAATCCTCGCATTAGGCTGGTACCAATCTTTTTTATGATTTTTTTGCCAAAATCGCTGTTTTAAATCCATGCGGCTCATTTTATTTTCCTTTCTACCCGACGATTTTCAAAATCAAACAAAGCACAGAAAAAAGGATAAGTTGCCTTATCCTCAAACTCACCTATTAATTGCGACGTCCGCCTCGTCCGCC
>JAATEZ010000062.1 GCA_015655485.1 Lactobacillales bacterium
GACTTTGAACAATAGCGCAGAGAAAATTTTAGCGGTGAACGGCACCGTGATTTTTTTCCAGCTATTGCCGTTAAGTCAGGCTTGTGATGCCAGCCCATGAAAAGCTGAATGAACTTGTCTCAGCTTGTAAGCAAAAAACAGCAAATGAAACATGAATCGCTGTTTGATTCATACGAAGTTCAGCTTTGATCCATAACAAAAGAGCCTAATTATGATGACGGTTTTCATCGCGAATTCACGCTTAAGTGGTTCTATGGCATGAAAAAGCACAAAGAAAATTAAAAAAACAAACTTTCCTTGTGCTGATTTAGGTTTATTTGTTAAATTGCCTCATAACGGCATACTCCATCTAAAAAGGTTGCCACTAAATCCATCGCCGGTGTCAAAACAATAAAATCAGCTGCTCTTTCTGGAGCAATGCTCCCACATTTATCATCGATCTTACAGCTGACCGCTGGTACAAGGGATCCCATCATAATTGCCTCTTCTGGAGTCGCGATTCCCCAAGCCACAACATTTTTAATCGCTTCTTTTAACTTCAAAATACTTCCAGCCAGGTTGCCGCTGTCTAACCGAGCGGTTCCATTGGCCACTACAACTGGAAATTCACCCAGCATATAATTTCCATCAGGCATTCCGCCAGCCATCATACAGTCTGTAATCAGAGCCACATGATCCCGTCCACGGACATCCATTAAAATTTCCGCCGCTTTCGGATGAACATGATGTCCGTCACAAATCAATTCAGCAAAGACTTCTTTCAATGTCATAGCCGCCCCAACCATGCCCGGTTCTCTATGATTTAATCCACGCATACCATTGTAGGTATGTACAAAAACACTCGCTCCGCTGGCGACCACTTCTTTTGCTTGCCGGATCGTTGCATCACTGTGGCCAAGAGACACGACCACTCCTTCCTCAGTTATAGCCTGAACAAACTCGGGAGCGTTTTTCCTTTCAGGAGCTAAAGCGATTTTCTTGATCAATCCGCCAGATGCTTCCTGCCATTCATGGAAAATCTTCAAATCAGGATCTGAAAAATAGCTTGGATTTTGAGCCCCTTTGTGTTCTTCGGTAAAAAATGGCCCTTCAAAATAGATCCCCTGTATTTTTGCTCCTGGTACATCTTCATAAACTTCCCCAATAGTTTTAGCGACAGCCTTCAGTTTTTCTTTCGAAGAAGTTAGAGTCGTCGGTAAAAATGAGGTCACACCACACGAAAGCAGCCCTTCAGACATAATTTTTAAGCCTTCAGGATCATTGTCCATCACATCATGATTTAAATACCCGTGAATATGCGTATCCACTAATCCCGGAGCTATCCACTTCCCTGAATAATCTAAAATTCTCGCTGCATCTTTTTCCGTCTCAGACAACTCAGTATGAAACTGGCCAAAATCTCCTTCACTGATTTCTAAATAGCCTTGGTTTTCTACTGAATTTTTCAAAAAGAATTTATCTGCATAGACAAATGTTCTCATGCCAATCCCTCTTTCTTTTTTATTATTCCTTATTAAACTTACCGCTATTTTTTTTAGAAGTCAAGATTGGAATATACCATTTCTCTTTTTAGTCATTTTTCATTATTTTTTATATTCTTTTTTTTTGCAATATTCCTCAGCATAGCTTCCATTGAACGATATTTTTCAGCTTTGTCCATCTGATTTATTTTCTCATAAAAATGATTTTTAATAGAAAACAACTCCGCTAAATAATAAAAGCTGTGTCGTGAAACAGCCCACTCGATCCCTTTTGAGGCCAATTCATTCGCCTCGCATAAATTGCCGCTGTTTAAATAAAAGCTGGCACTATTATAGAATACTTTGGTCAACTCAAAGTGAACTCGTTCATTCGGCAAAGAATAAAAAAGCTCCATACTTTTTTTCAAATAAAAAAGCCCCTTATCTGTTTGACCCGCCTCAGTCAGAACTTTCCCAATACAGCTGATCAGCTGGACTTCCATATCAGAAACTTTGGTTTTGTTTGAATTATATGTATAATGCAGCCCCATCTGTAAAATCTGCAGTGCTCTGGAATAGTCTTTATCTAAATAATACCAGCAACTTCCAGCATAATAACAATATTTTTGTAAATCTGCATCTAAATACAAATCACTGACTACCTGGTCATCTTCCACAACCGTCAGCAGTTCTTTAAATCGTTGGTTCAAAAATAAATTAGACATAACATTCATCCATTCCACACTCTTTTGAATATTATTTGAATTTTGATCTAGGATTTCGTCCACACTCACTCCTAAACGATTACATAATTCTTTCATGACGACAACATTCGGAATTTCTTCATCACTTTCGATACGGCTCAACACACTTTGAGAACAAATGTTTTCAGCAAGCATCCTTTGTGTATATTGTTTGCGCTTACGTATTGTTTTTATAGTTGATCCAATAGTTTCCAAGACAAAAACACCAGCTTTCAGTTGATCAATGAAATTTTACTGCCCAAATATGCAAATTAGCATTTTCTTTTTATTTTAAACTATTGCATAATGAATTTCAATTAAAGAGGCTATTTTTAAAAAAAGTTGCTATTCATCATAGGAGGAGATCATATGAATTCATCTCAAAAAGTTGATTTTTTATGGAATGAAGAAACTTATCATGGTACAGTGGAAAAAGAATATGAAAACTCTCTATTGATCCAGGTACTTGATCCTTGTGCAGAACTTACGGAAAAATATCTAGACAGAATCGTGATCAGTAAGAGCAAATGTCTGATCCATGACGGACAAAAAACAGAGGAAAGCTGACTCCTCTGTTTTTTGTCTCAGAACAGGAGGGAGATTCTTTTGAAAATAAAGAATCGCTCGGCTACTTTTGTTGATAAGAACTTAAAAATTCTCCCATTTTATCTGTAGTTATTTTTAAATCTTCTAATTTGGGTAAATAAACAATACGGAAATGATCAGGATTCGGCCAATTAAACCCACCGCCGTGGACCATTAAAATATGATATTTATGCAAAAAGTCCAGAACAAATTGTTCATCATTATGAATATTGAATCGTTTTACATCAATTTTAGGAAAAATATAAAAAGCGGCTTTGGGCTTCACAGCTGTTATACCTGGAATTTCATTCAAAGCTTTATGAATGAATTCTCTTTGTTCATAAATTCTTCCGCCCGGCAATAATAACTCATCTACACTTTGATAACCGCCTAATGCTGTTTGAATGATCTGCTGAGATAAAACGTTAGAACAAAGCCGCATAGATGAAAGCATGTTGAGCCCTTCTATATAGCCCTTTGCTTTTGACTTATCTCCACTCAACACCATCCAGCCGCAACGAAAACCGGCTACACGATGAGATTTTGATAAACCATTGAGAGTCACAACCATCAAATCCGGCGCCAAAGTGGCAATAGGCACATGCGTCAAGCCATCCATTACCAATCGATCATAAATTTCATCAGAGAAAATAATTAATTCATTCTGGCGGGCGATTTCCACGATTTCTTCAAGGACTTTCTTTGGATAAAGTGCTCCTGTAGGATTATTTGGATTGATCAAGACGATCGCCTTGGTCCGTGAAGAAACTTTTTTCCTGATATCATC
>JAATEZ010000064.1 GCA_015655485.1 Lactobacillales bacterium
AGGAAAAGAAGCAAGCCGTGTGGATGGGCGAACCTGTTACAAAGAATGGCGAATATACTTTTGTTACCGTAGACCACTTTATGTTTATTCCATTTTTTCCAACTATAGAATTAGCGGGTAAAAATGAACTGCTTTTTCCTGAATTTATTCGAACCGTATTAGGAGAGTATTTGGCTGTTCACTATCCAATTCTCTAAAAACAAGTTATAATAAAGCAACAGGTGGTGAGAACATGAATGAAATTAAAAAAAATAAAAAAAAATCAGAACAGTCTTCATCTGAAAAAAAGAAAATCAGTTCTACTGGCAAACTTACAGATGAGCTTTCAAGCGTTTTAGAAACGATCACTGAAGAGCCGGGGAAAAAAGCATCTGAAAAAGGTGAAAAAGTGACCCTGTTGAATGAAGCCGATTTTTTAATTGGTGAGAAACAATATAAATTAGTAAAAAACCATCGGGACGCTTTTCAAACAGAGAGATTAGGGGAGCGTTTCAGTGACGTTTTGAATCGATATGACTATATTGTGGGGGACTGGGGATATGACCAATTACGTCTGAAAGGTTTTTTCCATGATGAGAATCGCAAGGCTCCTATAGAGCAGCGAATCGGTACTTTAGAAGACTATTTATACGAATATTGTAATTTTGGCTGTCCTTATTTTGTTATTGAACGCGTAGGCGGAAAAAGAGAGAAACAGCAGAAAAATAAAAAACGTAAACCAGTCAGAAAAAATCCAACCGCTCATACTCAGGAAAGAACCGGGATAGTTCCTGAAAAAAGCAATAAAAATATGAAAATAAAGAAGACTCCCGTCATTCGAAATCGGGATGTTCAAGAAAAACAGGATCCTAAACAGACAGATTATCAAAATAAGACGAGAAAACCAGTTAAAGTATCTAATGAAGGAAAAAAGCACCAATATACGATTAGACAAAAAGAAACAAACAGCTAAAAGGAGAACAATATGGCATATAAAGGATATTTAGTAGATCTAGATGGGACTATTTATCGGGGCAATGAAATTATTCCAGCAGGTAAAAGGTTTGTTGAACGTTTACAGCAAGCCAGTCTACCTTTTTTGTTTGTAACAAATAATACAACAAAGACTTCACAAACTGTTGCCAAAAGATTGGAAGTTGAATTTGAGATTCGGGTCCAGCCGGAAACTGTGTACACTGCTTCTTACGCTACTTTGGACCATATGAAAGAAACGAAGCGGGGAAATCGCGTTTTTATTATCGGAGAGGCTGGTTTAAAGAATGTTTTATTAGATGGAGGCTTTATTTGGGAGGAAGAAAGTCCTGATTTTGTCGTAGTCGGCCTCGATAGCCAAGTGACCTATAAAGATTTGGAGATCGCCACTTTAGCCATTAGGAAAGGCGCTTTGTTTATTGGGACCAATCCAGATAAAAACTTGCCCAGTGAACGCGGCCTGATCCCTGGAGCTGGTTCATTTATTGCGTTGTTAGAGACAGCAACGAATGTTGAAGCGGTCATTATAGGGAAGCCTCAAGCCATTATTATGAATAAGGCGGTCGACATTTTGGGCCTGGATAAGAAAGAAGTCTTGATGGTTGGAGATAACTATGAGACCGATATTTCAGCGGGGATCCACAACAATATCGACACTTTATTGGTTCTCTCTGGTTTTACGCCCAGAACTGCAGTGGATACTTTACCGGAAGCTCCGACTTATATAGTAGATAGTTTGGATGACTGGAGCCTTGAATGAAAGAAAAGTGGAAGTTTCGAGCCGGAATGCTTTGTTTATTTTTAACGATCCTTTCCTTGACTATCGCGATTGCGATCAATTTCACACCACTTTATCGCTTTGATATTCACTATCTGAATATTTTAAATCAAGTAGACGGAATGACGGAAAAACAACTGATGAATAATTACCATAGTTTGATGCAGTACTTGAATCTTCCCTGGGTAACAAAATTAGTGATGCCGGATTTTCCCTCTTCTTCCAGCGGTCTCTTGCATTTTTATGAGGTGAAAAAGCTTTTTTTACTGGATTATGGGATTTTGTTGATTACTTTGGTTCCAAGTTTTTTATTTATAAGAAAGATGATCACCAGAAAAAGATTATGGATGCTGATCCGTCCTTTTCAAATGGCTTTCACGATCCCCATTATTTTAGGGTTCATCATGTCTTTGAGTTTCAATCAGTTTTTTGTTCTTTTTCATGAACTTTTTTTCAATAATGATGCCTGGCTTTTTGATGCTTCAACAGATCCAATCATACTGGCTTTACCGGCCGACTTCTTTATGCATTGCTTTATACTAGCATTTATTCTTTTGGAGTTGTTCTTTATAGCAGGTATTTTATCAGGGAAAAGACAATTAAAAAAAGGCTGAACGCTTTTGCGAACAGCCAAAAATTCTCACAGACCATAAAAGAGCCGCTCTTTATTGTGCATAAACTTAATCATTATTGAGTGATTTGACTCTGTTCAGGATGCGCATGAGCCAACCGGCTGGCAGCAGCAGCTGCGATTGCTCCAACGATATCATCAAGGAAAGTGTGGACATGCTCGCCGTCATGGCTGTTAAGTTCAGCTAATATCCCGGGCTTTATTTTGTCGATATAGCCGTAGTTTGTAAAACCAATCGAACCATAAACGTTCACGATAGACAAAGCCAAAATCTCATCGATCCCATATAATCCTTCATCGCTAGTCAGTATTTCCTGAAGCGGAGAAAGCAGTTCGCCTTTTTCTGCCAGTATATCCAGCTGAATCCCGGTAATGATCGTATTTTGGACCTCTCGTTTAGTTAAGACGCTTTCTACATTATCGATACAAGTCTGGATATTTAAATCTGTTATATATTTCTTTTGAAGAAAAAGAACTAGTTCAGCAATATCTGGTACTTCAACACCGCGCTGTTTTAATAATGCACGAGCGCTGGCTTCTAAGGCGGTTCCTTTGATCACCATGTCGATCCCTCTTTATTTTTATTTGTGGTCTGGATAAGTTTATAGACAAGCCGCCACAGAAAGCCTGCTGATTTTCTTTTTGTAAAGTGACTCCTTATTTTAATTAGCAAGTGAAACATGTGCCAAATGAAAAGTTGGCCGAAATTCCATCGGAAAAATGAGTTCAAACAAATTATTAAAGTTTTCTTGCATCTAATGGTATACTAAATGCGGGTCAAAAAGCAAGGAGAGATGATCAGCGAATCCATTATTAGAGTGTTGTGATCAAAACTTAACTAAAGGCGGCAATGAAATAATTGCTTCATTCGAAGAGTCTGATCGAGTTGATCTAGTGACATATAGTTGTATGAATGAATGCGATCAGTGTGCAAAAGGATACTTTGCGTTGCTCGAAGGTGAGCGGGACTCTCTTACTGAATTTTAAACAAAGTTAGAGCAGGCGATTATAAATTGGAACAATGAAAATGCCTGAGCCGGTGAAAAGGCTCAGGCATTTTTTTTTAAGTGAAACGGGAAATTTTGCAGTCAAATTTTTTGGAAATAGTAGCAGATATTCATTGTACGTTTTGGTTGTATTTTACATCACCGGAATAAAATTTAGTCTGCCTCATTCAGCTCTTCAGTGTCCAGC
>JAATEZ010000123.1 GCA_015655485.1 Lactobacillales bacterium
GGAGAAGAATTTGATGGCATCATAAGTTCTGTCACAAAATTTGGCGTTTTTGTCGAACTCCCAAATACAGTAGAAGGTTTAATTCATGTCAATGCCATGAAACAAGACTATTTTCATTTTGTTGAAAATCGTTTAGCGCTGGTAGGGGAACGTACTGGCTTGACTCTGAAACTAGGCCAAAAGGTACGTGTCCGTGTGACTAAGGCTGATCCGGAAACAAGAGAAATTGATTTTGATTTGATTTTGGATAAAAAGAATCTGGAAATCTCACAACGAGCTTTGGCAAAGAAGAAAAAAGGCAGCCGCTCAAAGCGACAGAATACCCAAGAAAGATTTTCAAAAAGCAAAAGTACTAAAAAGGGACAGGCAAAAAAACCTTTCTATAAAGGTGTTTCAAAGAAAAAAAAGAAAAAATAAAGTCGAGGTGATTTCAATTGCCAAAAGGTGAAGGCAAATTGATCGCACAAAATAAAAAAGCTCGTCATGATTATTCAATTGAAGATACTTTAGAAGCAGGTATCGTATTGACAGGAACAGAAATAAAATCTATTCGTAATAGTCGGATCAATCTTAAGGATGGCTATGCAAGGGTCAGAAATGGCGAAGTTTTTTTATACAATGTCCATATCAGCCCGTATGAACAGGGAAACTTATTTAATCATGATCCATTGCGGACAAGAAAACTGCTTCTGCATAAAAAACAAATCTCTCATCTTATTGGAGAAACTAAAAACACGGGTGTGACTTTGGTTCCATTAAAAGTCTATCTAAAAAATGGTTATGCGAAAGTTTTAATAGGTGTCGCCAGAGGGAAAAAGCAATATGATAAGCGGGAAGATTTAAAAAGGAAAGATGTGGATCGAGAAATCAGTCGAACGATGAAGGGCAGAAATCGTTAAAACAACCTCTAAAATTTTTTGAATGAGCTGAATCAGGTTAAAGGAACAGCTATTTTAAACAGTGCTGACTATACAAGGTCCACACTGTTTTTTGTTTCAATTGAGAAAAATAAGAGGCAGTCTCCTTTGAAAATTACGGCAGAAAAAGAATTTGGTTAAAAAAATTTCCATGAAGAGGCATTGGTTTTTTACGTCAGTTTTTTCGTTATCTTCAAAACTCTTAAAAATATCTTTTTTTTTACCGATAACATTTGGGAGGGAGAATATTTGATGTTTGTCAGCAAAAATAAAAGCAAGAATTTTTATATTTTTTTTTGTGAACTATGCTAAAATGATTAAGAATCAAGTAATTTTTTCTTTTTTATTTGTCACGACATCTTAAAGGTGTGTTTTTTGCAGGTTTTTCGGATATTTTTTTCTTTTTTCACTGCTTTTTCCATTAAAAGAAAAAATTAAAAAATTTTCATGAAAACATTTTGAATTTTCCTTTGAATGGTGTTATGATAGTCGTTGTCAGAAGAGCAGTAATAAATAATAGAACTATAAGAAATATCTAATATGTCGTTCTTCTGTTTATTTTTTTCTTATTAACTGGTTTTCATTACTTGTTTGGAAAAGAGGTGAGGCATCATGCAAGAAAAGTCCTGGACCTTTGAAGTCGGAGGTCTGTGGTTTAATGGGACGACCTGTTTGATGGTGATACTGACATGCGTAATTGTGTTTAGTTTGGTTTTTGTTTGTACCAGAAATATGGCACTCAAACCTAAAGGAAAACAAAATGCAATTGAGTGGGTAGTAGATTTTGTAAGAGGTATTCTTTCGAGTAATCTGGCTAGTAAAGAAGTATCTGATTTTCATTTATTGGGATTCACACTTTTTCTATTTGTTTTTGTCGCCAATATGTTGGGGCTGGTCACTAAGATCGTTGTTGGTGATACCAGCTATTGGAAGAGTCCGACCGCTGATCCATTAGTTACACTTACCCTGGCTTTGCTCGTCATTATTTTAACAAATTTTTTCTCAGTCAAGAAATTCGGACTTAAAGGGTATTTTGTAAACAGCTATTTAAAACCGGTCGGCTTTTTAGCGCCAGTCAAGATTCTCGAAGAGTTCACCAATGTATTAACGTTGGGCTTACGGTTATACGGGAATTTATTTGTTGGAGAGATTTTGCTTGGATTGATCGCGGGTATGGGGATCAGTAAACTATGGATGTTCTCGTTTGCGGTAGTGTTGGAAATGATCTGGCAGGCATTTTCGATTTTTATAGGGGGGATCCAGTCGTATGTTTTTGTGACTTTGGCAATGGTTTATTTAGCCCATAAACTGGAAGTAGAAGAATAAAAAAGATTGTAAAAATTAGGAGGAAAAAAGATTATGAATTATATCGCAGCAGCAATCGCAGTAGCAGGAGCAGCCATCGCAGCCGCTTATGGTAATGGAAAGGTAATATCAAAAACTTTAGAATCAATGACTCGTCAACCAGAAATGTCCGGTCAATTAAGAAGCACTATGTTTATCGGAGTTGGAATGATCGAAGCAGTTCCAATCATGGCTGTTGTTGTCGGCTTCATTTTAGCGTTCAAATAAATTGATGACGATGAAGGCAGAACATCTCAGGATCGTTGCTGCTTTCTTTCTATTTGCCTATAGGAAGGGAAGTGTAAAAAAACATGTTTAATTATCTAGTGGTGGCTGAAGCACAAAACACAACTCTAGGTACGATGATCGTGGTGACCCTATCCATTGTATTATTACTGGCAGCCATCAAAAAATTTGCCTGGGGAGCTATCGTGAATATTTTGACTCAGCGCGAGGAAAAGATATCTAATGATATCGATTCTGCTGAAAAGTCAAAAATAGAAGCGGAAAGCTTGAAGGAAAAACGAGCTTCAGAATTGCTTAATTCTAAAACTGAGGCAGTGAAAATTGTACAGGATTCAAAAGATTATGCTGAAAAAAATCGCCAGTCTCTTTTAGCAGAGGCTAGGCAGGAAGCGAATCAGTTAAAAGAAAAAGCAAAGACTGATATTGCTGTTGAAAAAGAACTTGCTTTTGTTGGCATAAAAAAAGATGTAGCTTCTCTTTCAGTGGAGATCGCAGCGAAAATCTTAAAAAAAGAATTGAATGAAGAAACGCATTCTGCCTTGATCGACTCTTATATCGAAGGGTTGGATAATAAATGAAGTTAGACAGATACACAGTGGGGAAACGCTATGGTAAAGCTTTGTTTACATTAGCTTTAGAAAAGGATCAAGTAGATTCGATATTTCAAGATCTATTAAAGCTAAGAGAGATTTTCGAAGAGATTCTGGATCTTGGAGAAGTCTTAAGCGATGTTCGGCTTCAAGAACATGAGAAGCAAACGATTGTGGCGGAACTGGAAAAAGGATTTTGTGGTTATGTCAGGAATTTTATCCAAGTCGTTTTTGAAAATCGTCGTATGGATGATATTCCTTTGATGATCGATGAATATGAACGACGATATAATGAACATTCTAAAATTATAGTTGGAAAAATCATAACAGCTGTCCCCATTTCCGCAGATCAGACAAAAAGCATCGAGACCGCTTTTGCAAAAAAAGTCGGATATCTTTTTGCGAAACTCGAAAATGTTGTGGATCCATCTATTATTGGAGGCGTGATCACTGAAGCGGATCATTTAGTCATTGATGGCAGTATCCAAACTCAGTTGCAAAAAATTCAGAAATTATTATTAAAATAGCCATTCAGTGTGAATGTGAAGAGGTGAAGATTGTGAGCATTAAAGCGGAAGAAATCAGTGCGCTAATAAAACAGCAAATTGAAAATTATGAACAAGAACTATCTGTTGAAGAGGTAGGCGTCGTAACTTACGTTGGTGATGGAATAGCGCGTGCTCATGGGTTAGAAAACGCGATGTCTGGTGAATTATTAGAGTTTTCGAACGGGGCTTTTGGCATGGCTCAAAATCTGGAAACGAACGATGTCGGAATTATTGTTTTAGGAGACTTTGAAACGATTCGTGAAGGCGACCGTGTGAAGAGAACAGGTAAAATCATGGAAGTTCCTGTCGGCGAAGCTTTGATTGGACGCGTAGTCAATCCATTGGGACAGCCAATAGACGGTTTAGGAGAAATCAAAACTGAAGCAACAAGACCTGTGGAAGCTGCGGCTCCAACAGTCATGGAACGTAAATCAGTCAGTGAACCGCTTCAAACTGGTTTAAAAGCGATCGATGCCTTAGTACCTATAGGCAGAGGTCAACGGGAATTGATCATCGGAGATCGTAAGACAGGTAAAACTTCGATCGCGATCGATACGATCATCAATCAAAAAGGCGAAGGTATGATTTGTATTTATGTAGCGATCGGCCAGAAAGAATCTACAGTTCGGGCTCAAGTTGAAACTTTGCGTAAATTCGGCGCTATGGAATATACAATCGTTGTGACAGCTGGTGCGTCACAGCCGGCACCCTTGCTTTATATCGCTCCGTATGCCGGCGCAGCAATGGGTGAAGAATTTATGTATAATGGAAAACACGTTTTGGTCGTTTATGATGATTTATCAAAACAAGCGGCGGCTTATCGTGAAATATCCCTTTTACTTCGTCGTCCGCCGGGTCGTGAGGCTTATCCCGGAGATGTGTTTTATTTGCATTCACGTTTGTTGGAACGTGCGGCTAAATTGAGTGATGAGTTAGGCGGCGGTTCTATGACGGCTTTGCCTTTTGTAGAGACACAGGCCGGAGATATTTCAGCTTATATTCCTACAAACGTTATTTCAATTACAGACGGGCAGATTTTTCTGGAGAGCGATTTATTTTATTCTGGTGTTCGTCCGGCTGTTGATGCGGGTCTTTCTGTATCTAGGGTCGGCGGATCGGCTCAAATCAAAGCAATGAAGAAGGTCGCCGGAACGTTACGTTTAGACTTGGCAAGTTATCGTGAATTAGAAGCCTTTACTCAGTTTGGTTCTGATTTGGATGAAGCCACTCAGGCAAAGCTGAATCGAGGCAAGAGAACAATTGAGATTTTAAAACAGGGATTGCATGAACCTTTAGCTGTTGAAAAACAGGTTACGATCCTGTTTGCTTTGACACACGGGCTTCTGGACAGTATCCCAGTGGCAGATGTTTTACGATTTGAAAAAGAATTGTTCAACTTTATTGAACAAAATGCCGGCGAAATTTTTGAAGAAATTCGTACGACAAAGGAATTGCCGGATGAGAAAAAATTTGAAAAGGCAATTAGTGATTTCAAGCAAATTTTTGACACTTCAAAAAGTCGTAAAGCCAATGTTTAAGGCAGCAGCAGAAAGATGGTGAATTTTTGATGGGCGCTTCACTAATTGATATCAAAAAGAAAATTGCTTCAACAAAAAAAACTAGTCAAATCACAAGTGCGATGCAGATGGTTTCTGGTTCAAAGTTAAATAAATCAGAAGAAACGGCTAAGAAGTTTCAAGAATATGCGAAAAAAGTTCGTGCTATCACGACGCATTTAGTCGCTTCGCAGTTAGAGACGATCGATGAGGCGGAAACTTTAAATGGTTTTGAAACCTCTTTGATCGAAGAACACGGACTGCACAGCATGTTAGTGAAAAGGCCGGTAAAAAAAACAGGTTATATTGTCATTACAGCGGATAAAGGTCTTGCGGGCGGCTATAACAGCGCAGTGATCAAGCAGACATTGACTATGCTGCAAAATGATCATAAGTCGCAAGATGAATATGTTTTAGCGACGATCGGCGGAACCGACACTGATTTTTTTAAAGGACGTGGGATGAATATTGCCTATGAACTTAGAGGATTAAGTGACCAGCCAACTTTCAACGAGGTAAGAAAAATCGTTAATGCCGCGACACAGATGTATTCTAACGGAGTTTATGACGAACTTTATGTTTGTTATAATCACCATGTGAATTCGCTGAGTTCACAGTTTCGCGTGGAAAAGATGTTACCGATCTCTGATTTAGATCCAAGTGAAGCGAAATCCTATGAGGAAGAATATATCTTGGAACCATCAGAAGATCAAATTCTGGATATTTTGTTACCACAATACGCAGAAAGTTTGATCTATGGAGCAATAATAGACGCCAAAACAGCTGAACATGCTGCAAGAATGACAGCAATGAAGAGTGCGACTGATAATGCACATAACATTATCGATGATTTAACGATTTCTTACAACCGAGCAAGGCAAACGGCCATTACGGAAGAGATAACAGAAATTGTTGGGGGAGCCGCTGCCTTAGATTAATAACGGGAGGAAGAAGAATGAGTTCAGGAAAAATAGTACAAGTGATCGGTCCCGTGGTTGATATTGAATTTCCATTGGATCAGTCTTTACCGGATATCAACAATGCTTTAGTCGTTTTTAAAGCCAACAAGCAAAGAGTTGTGCTGGAAGTAGCATTGGAATTAGGCGATGGGGTCATCAGGACTATCGCTATGGAATCGACAGATGGTTTGCAGCGGGGGATGGAGGTCTTGGATACAGGAAAATCCATTTCAGTGCCCGTTGGCAAAGAGACTCTGGGAAGAGTATTTAATGTTTTAGGCGACACGGTCGATTTGGGCGAACCATTTCCGGAAGATGCCAAAAGAGCAACGATCCATAGAAAAGCGCCGGCTTTTGCTGAATTAAGTACAAGCAGCGAGGTTCTGGAAACAGGGATCAAAGTTATTGATTTGCTTGCTCCCTATTTAAAAGGCGGAAAGGTCGGCTTGTTTGGCGGTGCCGGTGTTGGAAAAACGGTACTGATCCAAGAACTGATCCATAATATTGCCCAGGAGCTTGGCGGTATTTCTGTCTTTACCGGTGTTGGTGAACGGACCCGTGAAGGAAATGACCTTTATTTTGAAATGAAGGAATCTGGAGTTATAGAAAAAACGGCGATGGTTTTTGGACAGATGAATGAGCCGCCGGGTGCCAGAATGCGGGTAGCCTTGACCGGTTTAACGATCGCTGAATATTTTCGGGATGTTGAAGGTCAGGATGTCTTATTGTTTATTGATAATATTTTCCGGTTCACTCAAGCCGGTTCTGAAGTTTCGGCTTTGTTAGGACGGATGCCTTCAGCAGTTGGCTATCAGCCTACATTAGCGACAGAAATGGGTCAGCTGCAAGAACGGATCACTTCTACCAAAAAAGGATCGATCACTTCGATCCAGGCGATCTATGTTCCAGCGGATGATTATACGGATCCTGCTCCAGCTACGGCTTTCGCCCATCTGGATGCAACTACTAATCTGGAAAGAAAATTGACCGAACAGGGAATTTATCCAGCTGTTGATCCGTTGGCTTCTTCATCCAGCGCTTTAGATCCGGGGATTGTCGGTGAAGAGCATTATCAGGTGGCCACTGAGGTGCAGCATGTTTTACAACGGTATCGCGAGCTGCAGGATATCATTGCCATTTTGGGGATGGATGAATTATCAGATCAAGAAAAAGTTTTGGTTTCAAGAGCAAGGCGGATTCAATTTTTCTTGTCCCAGAATTTCCATGTGGCTGAACAGTTCACGGGACAGCCGGGTTCTTATGTTCCTGTCGCAGAAACCGTGAGAGGCTTTAAAGAGATTCTTGAAGGCAAATATGATAATTTACCGGAAGATGCTTTCCGCAATGTTGGAAAAATTGATGAAGTGGTTGAAAAGGCGAAGAAGTTAGGGTATTAGAAAGGGGTGTCATAATGGATTACTTAACGGTCAATGTAGTGACACCTAATGGAATTGTTTATGATCACCATGCCAGAATCGTCGTGGCCAGAGCCATTGATGGGGAGATAGGGATTTTACCGAAACATGCTCCGATCATTACTCCTTTAGCGATCGATGAAGTGAAGGTAAAACGTTCGGATGCTGACACTCATGTGGACTGGATCGCGGTAAACGGCGGTGTCATGGAAGTACGTGATAACCTTGTCAGTATTATTGCGGACAGTGCAGAAAGAGAAAGAGATATCGACGTTACCCGGGCCGAAAGAGCTAAGATGCGGGCTGAAAGACGAATAGAAGAAGCAAAGCATGTAGAAAATGTGGATGAATTGAAGCGGGCGACCGTTGCTTTGCATCGAGCGATCAATCGAATCAATGTATCGAAACATTTATAGAGATAGAATGAAGGAGTTCTGCCATAAGGCGGGGCTCCTTTCTTTTCTTTTATGATCATGATAAAATAAAATAAATAGTAGAAAAGAGGGAATCTATGCAAGTATATGGAGTCGACGCCGCCGTTAGAATTGCTAGCCATCTGGCATTTACCTATTTGTTTTTTTGGTCATTGCAGTCTTTTCGAACGGACAGCTTATTCAAAAAAAACCATCAGTCTCAAATTAGAATGTTCTATGTTCTTTTTTCTTTTGCGATCGGATACCTGATCAGTAGTTGTTTTTTAGAGATTTTATCGTTGTTTCGCCATTTAATTCTGTGAAAACAATGAAAATTTTCAAAAATTGTTTTCTTTTTTTTAAAAACATTCATAAATGGTAAAAAAAATGCTATAATAGATTCGATTTATGGTGAAAAATGAATTCCTTAATTTGGAGGGAAATAAATGGAACGCATGTTAGTTCGCGGCGGTAATAGATTAGTCGGAAGTGTAAAGATCGAAGGGGCAAAAAATGCCGTTTTACCTATATTAGCAGCTACATTATTGGCAGAAGAGGGAAAGAGCGTTTTAAAGAATGTACCTATTCTTTCAGATGTAACGATCATGAACGAAGTGATTCGTACATTATGTGGCAATATTGAATTTGATACTCAAAAAAATGAAGTTGTCGTCGATGCTTCTGGTGATGTTGAAATTGAGGCTCCTTATCATTTAGTGAGCCAGATGCGGGCGTCGATCGTTGTAATGGGGCCGCTTCTGGCTCGAAAAGGGCATGCAAAAGTAGCGATGCCAGGCGGCTGCGCGATCGGCAAGAGACCTATTGATTTGCATTTAAAAGGATTTCAGGCTTTAGGCGCCACGATTACTCAAGATAACGGTTATATCGAGGCTTATGCAAAGGAATTAAGAGGTGCCAGGATCTATCTTGATTTTCCTAGTGTGGGCGCTACGCAGAACATCATGATGGCTGCAGTGAAAGCTAAGGGAACGACCATTATTGAAAATGTGGCAAGAGAACCGGAAATCGTCGATTTAGCCAATGTTTTAAATAAAATGGGCGCGAAAATTTTCGGAGCTGGTACTGAAACGATGCGTATTGAAGGGGTCGATCGGCTGCATGGGGTCAAGCATGCGATTGTTCAGGACCGTATCGAAGCGGGCACTTTCATGGTGGCTGCCGCGATGACTCATGGGGATGTGCTGATCGAAGATGCTATTGCGGAACATAACAAACCCTTAATTTCTAAGCTTAGAGAAATGGGTGTCAAAATTTTTGAATCAGAAGAAGGTGTTCGGGTCGTTGGGCCTGAAATTTTAAAAGCCACTGATATCAAGACTATGCCTCATCCGGGATTTCCTACCGACATGCAAGCTCAAATGACGGCCATTCTGATGGTCGCAAACGGTATGAGTGTTGTGACTGAAACAGTTTTTGAAAATCGTTTTCAGCATTTAAAAGAAATGAATCGTATGAATGGACAAGCAAAAATTGAGAACAATATTGCTTTTATTACCGGTTCTGCTGATATTCAAGGGGCTGAAGTGGCAGCAAGCGATCTGCGGGCAGCGGCCGCGCTGATTCTGCTTGGTTTGCGAGCAAAAGGAATCACCAGAGTGACTCATCTTGAATACTTGGATCGCGGCTATTATCATTTTCATAACAAATTACAGCACTTAGGTGCGGATATTGAACGTGTGGAAGAGGAGCATTCAGAGTCAAAAATTCCAGAATTAACTATTTAAAAAGGTGAGGATGTCTGATGAATCCATCAAAACATGTTCTGATTTCTTTAATAAAAATTTTATTCGTCA
>JAATEZ010000391.1 GCA_015655485.1 Lactobacillales bacterium
ATTGAACGGTTGTAATTGTAAATCCGTTTTGTATAAAAGTGTAATGCAAATTTTGCTTTCAACGAAGTGAAGGTAAAGAATTTTTTAAATCAAACATGTTTACATGGAATTGTCAACTTGTTTATAGTTCAGCCCTATGTCCATTGCATATTCCTGTAAACCATTTATCATAATAGTTGCACAAGCATGAATCAGCCGCATCAAACAAGCTAACATTTTTGCCGCGCCGCTTGGCAGCCTCGGCTATCTCCACTCCGATATATCCAGCTCCAATAACCGCAACTTCCTTCACTTCATCCTTAGCCAAAGCCGCATCTGCTGATTGGCCATCCTGGAAAAATTTCAAAAATTGAACATTTTCAAGATCGCTTCCTTTAAACTTAGGAGCGATTGGAACTGAACCAGTAGCTAAAATCAATTTGTCATAGGACTCAACGATCTCTTCTCCTGATTCGGTGTGAGCATAAACTTTTTTCTCATCAAAATCTATTTTGTCTACTGCTGTTTCCATGTGGACTACAGCTTTTTTTGCTTCCAGATCTTTCTTGTTGGTATAAAAAAGTTGTTCATAAGAATCTATTTGCCTGCCGACCCAAAGTGCTGTTCCGCAGCCTAAATAACTTAAATTGGTATTACGATCAAAAATAACTAATTCATTTTCTGGATAATTGTCCAAAATAGTGTTCGCCGCCGCAATACCGCCATGATTTGCTCCAACTAAAACGATTTTACTCATAACTAAAATTCCTCCGCTCTAATTTTTGGTTGTGAAATTTTTCCCTATTTAACTATAATAAATATAAACTGATTTAGCAAGAAAGATGCTTAGTATGAATTTTAAAATCCAATTATGCTTACTTTATATTAGGAAAATTAGATTTTCACTCACTTTTTTCTCGATTTCTTCCACAAATCCCAGTTCTCAATTACGTGAATTTTTAAATCAATTAAATATAAAAAAATTCACAAACTTTCTGTTTCAGCTTTAAAATTATTTGCTCAGATGAGCGTGATCACAACAAAAAAACCAGAAAGAAAAGAATCGCGGCAAACTTGGTTCACGATCTTTTCACTTTCTGGTTTCATTTTTTCACATATAAGCTGATCTCTATTTTTGGACAAAACTGTTTTACGTACCTATTCAGCCTCATTATTCTGCAACAGGTACATGTCATAGTACAAACCATTTTTTGCGATCAGTTCTTCATGAGTTCCGACCTCGACTATACGCCCTTTTTCTAAGACTAAAATCTGATTGGCATCTCTAATCGTGGATAATCGATGTGCGATCGCGATCGTAGTTCTTCCTTGTCGCATCCGTTTTAAGCCTTCCTGGATCAAACTTTCTGTCTCTGTATCAATATTCGCCGTGGCTTCATCCAGGACCAATATTTTAGGATCGGTGACCATCGTTCTTGCAAAAGAAATCAACTGCCGCTGCCCGCTGGAATAGCTGGCCCCCCGTTCAATGACCTTCGCATGATACCCGCCAGGCAAAGTTTGAATAAATCTATCTGCCTGCACAAACTCTGCCGCTTCATGAACCTGTTCCTCGGTGATATTTTTATTCAACAGCCGAATGTTCCCGGCGATATCTCCGTAAAACATAAAGGCGTCTTGAAGCACTAAACCCATTTTTTTTCTTAATTCCGTTAAAGGATACTCACGTATATCTATATCATCAATCAAGATCTCGCCTTCATAAAATTCGTAAAAGCGCATCAAGACATTAATAATGGAACTTTTCCCGCTGCCGGTATGTCCCACCAGACCAATAGTTTCTCCCGGCAGAGCAATAAAACTGATGTCCTGCAATACATTATTTTCCCCATCATAAGAGAAGCTGACATGCTTAAATTCGATTTTTCCATTTTGGATATTTGCTTTAGCTTCATCATGCTGCTGAGGAGCGAGTTCGGTATTATCTAATATCCGCAAAATACGGCTGCCGGCTACGATCCCATCCTGAAAAGTGCTTAAATAATCCATCATATTCGTCATTGGATTGAAAAAGGCCTGTACATAGGAAACAAAGGCATAGATCACTCCAACTTCGACCGGCTGTTTTAAAGCATCATAGCCAAACATGGATAGAACGACGGCAATAGCAAGTGCATATAATAGATTGATGATTGGGCCCAGTAGGAGCGAGTTGGTGCGGATCATCGCGAAACGAGCCAGCAAATAATCTTGGTTCGTCTGTTCAAACTCCTTTTCTAAACGTTTTTCCTGACGAAACTGCTGAATGATCTGCATTCCCGATATGGATTCATTTAGTTTGGTATTTAATTGGCTCAGTTTTTCGCGCATGCCTTTGTAGACACGGGAACTAAACTTTTGATAATACCAAATCACTACCATCAACAAAGGCAAAAACAACAAACAAAACAATGAAATCTGCGCATTTAACGAAAACATGGCAAGAAATGACGTGACTACTGCAAAAATTCCGGTTATGACAGTGATAAAAACCATCCAAAATTCAAACAGGGTTTCCGTGTCATTAGTTACACGTGAGACGACTGATCCGGCCGGAGTTCTATCAAAATAACGCATCCCCAGAGTCTGCAGCTTTTCAAATAACTTTACCCGAATACTTTGATAGGTATTCAATGCAGCCGAGTAATATAAGAACCACTGAAAAAACCATACGACGGCTTTGATCAGGACCCCGATAAAATATAACGCTGCAAAAAATAAAATAATTTTAACAGTTGCTGTTTTAGTGGTTAGATAGTTATCAATAAAAAGCTGCAGGACTTTCGGAAGGTAGATATTGATCACAGAAAGAATAAGCGCAAAAGCAATAGCAAAAGTAAATGGCTTTTTGAATGGTCCGGCAAATTTTAGCAGTCGTCTGACTATTTTCCCTTGTTCTTTAATGGGGATGGATTTAGTCCATTCCGATTGATATTCCTCCTCCATTTCAATCCTCCTCTCTTTCAATTTTTGCTTCCAGCTGCTGTTTTTCGTACATTCGGTTGTACCAGCCAGCCGCCTTTACTAATTCTAAATGGCTGCCTCGTTCAATGATTTTCCCCTCATCTATGACGATAATTTCTTTGGCATGCATGACACTGCTCAAACGATGAGCAGCAATGATCGTGGTCTTGTTTCCTCTGATCGATTTCAAATTCGTTAAAATATTTTCTTCTGTTTTGGCATCTACCGCCGATAAAGCATCATCAAGAATCAGCAATTCCGGATCAAGAACCAAGGCTCTGGCTATCGAGATCCGCTGCTTTTGACCGCCGG
>JAATEZ010000427.1 GCA_015655485.1 Lactobacillales bacterium
CCTTCCATTTCGTAACTGATCAGTCGATTAAGTTCGACGGCGTATTCCATGGGAAGTTCTTTGGTGAATGGTTCAACGAAGCCCATGACGATCATTTCAGTAGCTTCGCTTTCGCTCAAGCCCCGGCTCATCAGGTAGAAGAGCTGTTCTTCTGAGATCTTCGAGACTTTGGCTTCGTGTTCCAGTGAAACCTGTCCATTCAGAATTTCGTTGAAAGGAATGGTATCACTCTTGGATAGATCATCCATGATGATCGTATCACATTCGATATGGCTCATGGAGCCGGTACTTTTGCGGCCAAAGGTGACTTGTCCGCGATAATTTACTTCACCGCCGCCTTTGGAGATAGATTTAGAGACGATAGAGCTGGAAGTGTTTGGTGCATTGTGAATCATTTTCGCTCCAGTATCCTGGATTTGATTGGCTCCGGCAAATGCGATCGAAAGCATCGTGCCGCGTGCGCCTTTGCCATCCAGATAAACGCTGGGATATTTCATCGTCGTTTTCGCGCCAAGGTTGCCGTCGATCCATTCCACTGTGGCACCTTCATAAGCTTTGGCCCGTTTCGTCACAAGATTGTACACGTTGTCCGACCAGTTCTGGATCGTTGTATAACGGCAGTAGGCATCCTTGCGGGTAAAAATCTCAACGATCGCCGCATGAAGACTATTGCTGGAATAGGTCGGTGCGGTACAGCCTTCAACATAATGAACGCTGGCTCCTTCATCTACGATGATCAGGGTCCGTTCAAATTGTCCAGTGTTTTCAGCGTTGATCCGGAAATAGGTTTGCAGCGGAACATCACATTGAACGCCTTTTGGCACATAGATAAACGTGCCGCCTGACCAAACGGCTGAGTTTAATGCGGCTATTTTATTGTCAGTCGGCGGAACTAATTTGGCAAAATATTCTTTAAAAAGTTCTGGATATTCCTTTAAAGCCGAATCTGTGTCGGTAAAAATGATTCCTAACTTAGAAAATTCATCTTTCATGTTGTGATAAACCACTTCAGATTCATATTGAGCTGAAGCGCCCGCCAAAAATTTTCGTTCTGCTTCGGGGATTCCGATCCGTTCAAAAGTATCCTTGATTTTATCAGGAACATCATCCCAATCACGCGCCGGTTTGTCACTCGATTTTTGATAATATTTGATCGAATCATAATCGATATCTGAAACATCCGGACCCCATTTGGGCATATCCATCTTGTAAAATTGCTGTAGAGATTTCAAGCGGAAATCCAACATCCACTGAGGTTCTTCTTTAAACTGTGATATTTCGCGAACGACTTCTTCAGTCAACCCGACACCGGTAGTAAATAGCGGCTTCACATCATCGTGAAAACCAAATTTATATTCTGCTAGTTCTGGTACTTCACTCATATTGTTTCACTCCTTAATCTTCACAATGAAGTTGTTTTGCGACGGTCGTCTCTTGTTTTTCGGTCAAGGCTTGATCGAGTGCCTTCCAGGCCAGCGTAGCACATTTGATGCGGGCAGGAAATTTGGCTACACCGCTCAGCATGGCTGCATCGCCTAATTCATCCAAGTCCTCTTTTTCATTGCCCTGAACCATTTGGGAAAATTCCTCACTCAAAGTCAAGGCATCTTCTACTTTTTTCCCAATCACAGCGTCCGTCATCATGCTGGCACTAGCAGTACTGATCGAACAGCCGCTGCCATCAAAGCGCAGGTCTTCGATCACACCAGCCTTAACAAGCAGCTGTAACTGAATGACATCCCCGCAAGTAGGATTATTCATTTCGATTTGGTTCGTTGATCCATCCAGCAAGCCATGATGATGCGGATGGCTGGAATGGTCTAAAATGACTTGGCGGTATAGATTATCTAACTTCGAGAGAGCCATGTTGGAAAAACTCCTTTGCGGCAAGGATCGCAGCAACTAAGCGATCTGCATCGTCTTTGGTATTGTAAAAATAAAAACTGGCGCGGCAAGCGGCGGAAAGGCCCAGATAAGTCAATAATGGCTGCGCACAGTGATGACCTGCTCTGACAGCTACCCCTTCCATATCCAGGGCAGTCGCCAAATCATGCGGATGTAAGCCAGCCAGATTAAATGAGATCACGCCGGTATGCTGTTTTGTCTCTTGCGGACCATAAACCGTTAAGCCTTCGATGGCTTGCAGCTTAGGTAAAACGTAGCTGACCAGTTCAGTTTCGTACTGATGGATCTCTTCCAAGCCGATCGCTGTCAAATAGTCAACAGCGGCACCCAGAGTAATGGCTCCGGCAATGTTCGGTGTTCCTGCTTCAAACTTCCACGGCAGTTCTTTCCACGTACTGTCTTGCAAATGAACAAAGTCGATCATTTCGCCACCAAATTCGATGGGTTCCATTTCTTCCAAGAGACTTTGTTTCCCATATAATACACCAATTCCAGTCGGTCCGCACATTTTATGCCCGCTGAACGCGAAAAAGTCCGCATCCATAGTCTGAACATCGATCGGCATATGAGGAGCCGACTGCTCTCCATCTACTACCAGTATGGCGCCCGCTGCATGAGAAAACTTCGCCACTTCTCTGATTGGATTGACCACACCTAAAACATTAGAGGCCTGAGTCAGTGAGACGATTTTCGTCTTTGCCGTGATTTTCTTTTTGGCATCCTCCACATCTAAAAAACCTTCTGGAGTCAGCTCAATATATTTAAGTATCGCTTTTTTCCGTTTAGCCAGTTGCTGCCAGGGGATGACATTGGAGTGATGTTCCATATAAGAAATCACGATCTCATCGCCTTCATTGACATTGGCATCCCCATAGCTGCGTGCGACCCAATTCAAACCTGTGGTCGTTCCGCGTGTAAATAATATTTCCTTCGTCGAACGCGCTTGAATAAAGCCGCGCAATTTTTCACGAGCGGCTTCATAATCAGCAGTAGCCCGCTCCGCTAATGTATGGACACCCCGATGAACATTCGCATTATCCGTCTCATAATAATGGCGTAACGCGTCCAAAACTGCCGCCGGCTTCTGTGAAGTAGCAGCATTATCCAGATAAACTAATGGTTCATCATTCACTTCCTGAAAAAGAATCGGAAAATCTTTGCGGATCTTTGCGGCATCTAAAGTCATTTGGTCAACTTCCCTTCGATCACTTCCGTCATTTCATCACGTACTGCCTTAAGCGGCATCGCGGTCAAGACTGAACCCAAGAACCCGCGGATCACTAAACGTTCCGCTTCAGTGCGGGCAATACCGCGGCTCATCAGATAATACATCTCTTCCGGGTCTACACGACCAACACTAGCGGCATGACCCGCTGTGACTTCATTTTCATCGATCAAAAGAATCGGGTTGGCATCTCCGCGCGCTTTATCCGACAACATCAAAACCCGGCTTTCTTGCTGGGCATCAGCGCCCTTGGCTCCTTTGATAATATGTCCGATACCATTAAACGTTAAAGTAGCACTGTCACGAATGACACCGTGTTGTAAAATATGTCCGATCGAATACGGAGCTTTGTTCGTTACTCTCGTATCAATGACCTGTGTCTGCTTGCCGCTGCTGATCGCTACAGCTTTTAATTCTGCGTGAGAACCATTGCCCACTAAATCAGAATCAAAATCAGCTACGACATCGCCATCATTCAGTACACCGAGGGCCCAATCAATAGAGGCATCCCGTAATAAATACCCGCGGCGATTGATATAAGCCGTCACATGTTCACCTAATTGATCTAAAGCCGAAAACTTGATTTTTGCGCCTGGTTTAGCGATCACTTCGACGACGATGTTTGCAGTGATTTTTTCTTTTCCTTCACCAGTTGTTTGAAATCGTTCTAAATAAGTCAGCTCACTATTTTCCTCTGCGACGATCAGTACATGGCTCACAAAAGCTGCTTTACTAGAAGCACTGTGTAAGAATCCGGCTTCGACAGGGTCCTTGATGACTACATTTTTAGGAACATAAAGAAAGGCTCCGCTGTTTAGAAAAGCCGCTTGGAAAGCCGTTAATTTATCTTCATCTGGTTTTACCGCAAGATCCATAAAATATTCCTTGACTAATTCAGGATATTCTCTCAGTGCAGTAAAAATATCTGTAAAAATAACCCCTTGATCTATAAGATCCGTAGACAGCTGTTCAAATACCACCTGTCCATCTTGTTGAATTAGAAGGGGACGGTCATCCAGCTGCGAAAAGTCGGCGACCCCAGCCGCGCCTTCATTTTCCGTCGTTCCTTCAATAAAAGAGCCTGTCTTGGTCAAAGGCCAGCGATCTATTTTTGCCCGTTCGATCACTGGAAGAGCTAATTCGTTCAGCGAAGCCAAAGCATTTAAGCGTAGTTCTTGCATCCAGAGCGGTTCTTCCTTTGCGGCAGAAAAATCCTTGACCTCTTCAAGATGATCATTCCAATTTACTTGTTTCATTCTTTCCGCCTCCCTACACTTCTTCTTTGAATTCAATACCTAATTCTTTACTGATCCCCGCATAGCCTTCCGCTTCTAAACGTTTAGCCAGCTCCGCATCACCTGTCAGCACGACGCGGCCGTCCATCATGATATGGACCACATCGGGTTTGATATAGTTTAATAGTCGTTGATAATGAGTGATGATCAGCGCGCCGAAATTATCCCCGCGCATCTCGTTGACTCCCTTTGAGACGACCTTCAAAGCATCGATATCCAATCCTGAATCGATTTCATCTAATATCGCAAAATTCGGTTCCAGCATCATCAATTGTAAAATTTCATTCCGTTTCTTTTCCCCGCCGGAGAAGCCTTCATTCAGGTATCTCTCCGCCATTTCTTCAGGCATATTTAAAACAGCCATCTTTTTATCCAATTTTTTCAAAAATTCTACGACCGACATCTTGTGATCATCATCACGTTTTGAATTGATAGCTGCCCGCATAAATTCCGCATTCGTAATCCCGGGAATTTCGCTTGGATATTGCATCGCCAAAAACAATCCGGCCCGTGCCCGCTCATCAACTGCCATCTCTAAAATATTCTGCCCATCCAGCAAAATTTCTCCAGAGGTCACTTCGTAATTTGGATTGCCCATGATGGCAGCGGATAAAGTCGATTTTCCAGTACCATTTGGTCCCATAATGGCGTGAATTTCACCAGTTTTCATGGTTAATGTAACACCTTTAAGGATTTCTTTATCTTCGATCGATACATGTAAATCTTTCACTTCTAACACTGACATATTTTTCCCTCCAAGGCCTTGTAATTTTTTTCATTGTCAATAATCATTCTAGACTAATTGAGAACGAATCGCAAATAGTATGCAATGGTTTTAGTTTTTTTCAAGAGAATTCTTGCGTTAATAATTTTCAATGGGGATCCTGTGAAAATTATACTGATCAGAGTTCTCATTAAGTCTTATAGACTGTGAGATAAAAGCGCAGAAAAATGGTCAGATCAAGAAAAAAATCCTGTTATAAAGATTCTTGTGATATGTCAGGAACAAAAAATTTTCCGAATCGATCCTTTCAAACGGATCACAAAAAAATCTTTGCTTTTTTTCTCTCCGTGATTCATGAAAATTCAAAAGTTCAGATTTTTAGATGTAACTTATTCAATTTTTTACACGATTGAAATTTTATTTTATTTTTTCAGCGGCCCCGGAACTGATCTCCTCATTAAGACAGTTCTCAGTGAGATGAATTCTATCTTCTACCGTTAATTTATGAACAGAATTAGACACAAAAAATACCCCCATACAAGACTTTTATATTCCAGTGTCCTGTCCAGTACAAGGGTAGTCTATC